>JACCYC010000345.1 GCA_013696665.1 Burkholderiaceae bacterium
GCGGCTAGCGCGTCGCGGGCAGACGTTCGCGTGCGACCTTGGCCGCTTCGCTGTCCGGATAATCCTTGATCACCCGTCCGAGCGTGCGATTGGCCGAGCGCTTGTCGCCCAGCTGCAGCTGACTTTCGGCGATCGACACCAAGGCATCGGGCGCGCGCGTCGAGTCCTGGAAACGATCGACCAAAATCTGCTGGGCCACGATCGCTGATTTGTATTCCTTCAGCGCGTAATGGGCGCTTCCAATCCAATAATGTGCGACCGGCGTGTAGGCCGATTGCGGGTAGCGCGCCACGAATTGCTGAAACGCGGCGAGCGCCCCCTTGAAATCCGACGCTCGAAACTGCGCAAGCGCCGCCTCGTACGCGGCCTGCTCGCTGCGCTCTACGGCAACTGCACGTCCGTCGACACTGACGCTCGACGGCTCCATTTTCTTCAGCCTGGCATCGAGATCGCCGTACAAATCGCGGTTGCGCTTCTGCAGCGTCGCAACCTCGTTGGTCAGTGCCTCTATTTGCCCGCGCAGACGCGCGATTTCCTGCCGCAGGGTTTCCGTTTGATTGGCCAACTCCAGCTGGTTGCGTTGCGCGGTTTCGAGTCGCTCGAGTCGTGCCGCAAGCTCAACGTCTTTCTGCTGCAGCGCGCGCTCCTGATCGCCCAGGCGCGCCCGCAACTCAAGGATCGCTTTGCGCGCGTCGCTATCAGAAAAGATCTGTGCGTTTGCGGGCAGTGCGGCACTTACAAACAACGCCGCCGCAACGAAATACGTTAAGTGCACGGTGGCTAGCGGTAGTTCAGATCCGCCCTACGATTCTGAGCCCATGCGTCTTCATTGACTCCCGAGCCGCGCGGCTTCTCTTCGCCAAAACTAACCGTCTCCACTTGCGTTTCGGCGACACCCAGCAACAACAGTCGCTGCTTGACCGCTTCGGCGCGCTTCTGTCCAAGGGCCAGGTTGTATTCGCGGCCACCGCGCTCGTCGGTGTGTCCTTCAACCGTAACGCGACGCTGCTTGTTGGTGCCAAGGTAGCCCCCGTGGGTCTGAACGATCGGTTGATATTCACTCTTGACGACGAAGCTGTCGAAATCAAAAAACACGCTGCGCTTCGACAGCGGATTGTTGGGATCGTTGAGAGGGTCGAGGCCACGCCCTGCCTGGGCGTCGACCGGTGCCACGGCACGTGGATCGGTTCCAGACTTGGTTCCGGTACTTGCAGTCGCATCGACAATCGGTGCAGCGGGTTGATCGTCCAGGTTGACCGACGAGCAGCCAGCCAGCGCAAAAGCTAAAGCGGCAGCCGCGAGCGAGCCGCGGGATAAGGTGTTCAATGTCATTTGATTACTCCTCTTCATTTAAAAATTACTTTACAAATGGACCCCAAGTCGGCTCACGAATGTCGCCACTAGGCCCTGACAGTCGCGTCCGAACGCGGCCGTCGGTCGAGGCTGACGCGAGAATTCCACGACCACCGACGGCGGTGGCATACAGAAGCAAACGGCCATTTGGCGCGAAGCTTGGCGACTCGTCGCTGCTGGTATCAGTCACCGCAATCTCCTGCCCGCTGGAAATATCAAGCACATAAACTTGCAGACGGCCACTCCGTCTTCCAATGTAAGCAAGCTGTTTTCCATCCGGGCTGACTCTGGCGCTGATGTTGTAGTCGCCGTTGAACGTGACGCGTTGAGCGGCGCCACCCGATACGGGCATCCGATAAATCTGCGGACCGCCGCCGCGATCCGACGTGAAGTAGATCGAGGCGCCATCGACACTGAATGCCGGCTCCGTGTCGATGCCGGAGGAGGTGGTGAGCCGCCGAACATTCGAACCATCTGCATTCATCAAAAAAACTTGCGAGTTGCCTTCACGCGTTAGCGTCACCGCCAACGAGCGTCCGTCCGGCGACCATGCCGGGGCGCTGTTCGAGCCGCGAAAGTTGGCCACGGCGCGACGCTCTCCACTCGTGACGTTGTGGACGTACACCACCGGCTTGCCGGACTCGAATGAAACGTAGGCAAGGCGTGTGCCGTCGGGCGACCACGCCGGAGAGATGATCGGCTCGCGCGATCGAAGCGCAGCTTGCGGATTTGCACCGTCAGCGTCGGCGATGTGCAGCTCCCAGGACTTTGGCGAAGTCTGCACAACGTAAGCGATGCGTGTTGCGAACACTCCGCGCTCGCCGGTCAGTTTTTCGTAGATGCGATCGGCGATTCGATGCGCCGTCAGACGCTGCTCGGCTGCCGTGCTGACCAGCGAGACGCCATCCAGCTGGGCTTGCTTGACTGTGTCGAGCAGGCGGTAGCGCACGTCAAAGCGCCCGTCCGCAAGCCGCGCCACCGATCCCACTACAACTGCATCGGCGCCGCGTCCTTTCCACTCAGGCAGGTTGACACTCGCGTTTTCGGGAACTGCCTGGCTGCCAGCATCGATAATCCGAAACAATCCGCTGCGAGCAAGATCGGCGCGAATGATTGAATCGATCTCCGCAGAGGTCTGGCCATCACGTGCAAAGTTGGCGACCGCGATCGGAAACTGCTGACTCCCGACGCCGGTGATTTCCACCCGCAACTGTGCGAGCGAAGACCCGGAAACGAGTGCAAGGAGAAATGCTGCACTCGCA
>JACCYC010000159.1 GCA_013696665.1 Burkholderiaceae bacterium
GGCAGCGCCTGCTGGCGCTCAATGAGCTCGGGCAGGACTATCTGAAAGCGGGTTTGCTGGATCGAGCCGAAGATGCTTTCGTCCAACTGCTGGAGGATCGCAATCATCGCTTCGACGCGCTGCGCGCACTGTTACGGATCTATCAGATGGAGCGTGAGTGGCTGAAAGCCGTTGACTGCGCGCGGCGGCTCGAGAGCGAGGCCGGGGAATCCCATTACGTTTCGATCGCGCATTATTACTGCGAGCTGGGGAGTGACGCGCTTAATCGCGGCGCACTCGCCGAGGCGCAGCAGGCTATTGATGAAGCGCTTGCGGCGAATCGAAAATCAATTCGTGCGCTGGTTCTCGCCGGCGACATTGCGGCCAAGCGAGGAGATCACGATCAAGCGCTGCGGCAATGGCGCAGAGTCGAGAGCGCATCGGTGGAGCACGTACCGCTGATTGCGGCGCAGGTTGCCGATACGCTAGCGGCCCAGGGCAAAGAAGGCGATGCGCTCGACTGGCTTGAACGCATGTTGCTCGAGGCGCCCTCGATTGATCTGCTGGACATTGCCGCGCGCCGTATCACGGAGTGGCGCGGCGCGGCGGCGGCCGAAGCACTGATCGCCCGCGAAACGCAGCGCCTGCCGTCGCTGCTGGGATTTGAACGTCTACTCGAAGCGCGGCTGGCGGTGACTCAACAAGCGGGTCGGCAGGATGATGAGCTGCAACTGCTGAGCTCGCTGCTGCGCAATCACACGCAAAAACTGGCACGCTACCGTTGTGCCAAGTGCGGCTTTCGGGCGCGGGAGTACCACTGGAATTGTCCCGGCTGTACGAGGTGGGATACCTATCCGCCGCGCCGCCTCGAGGAACTGGATCTCGCGTGACCCCTTTGTCACGCATTTCTTTTGCGTCGATCGAGCAAACCATCGGCAATACACCGCTGGTCAGATTGCAGCGGATCGCCGGCAATGACAACCTTCGCCGCAACAACATTATCCTGGGCAAGCTGGAAGGCAATAACCCCGGGGGGTCAGTCAAGGATCGCGCTGCGTGGTCGATGGTCGCCCGCGCTGCGGAGCGCGGACAGATCAAACCCGGTGATCGTTTGATCGAGGCCACCAGCGGCAATACCGGTATCGCCTTGGCGATGATCGCAGCGATGACCGGTTATCGAATGACACTGATAATGCCCGATAACCTGAGCTCGGAGCGCCGATCAAGTATGCGTGCATACGGCGCCGAACTGTTATTAACGCCTGCCACCGAAGGCGGCATGGAACACGCACGCGACCGCGCGTTGGAAATGCAAACGCGCGGCGATGGGCTGGTGCTCGATCAGTTTGCCAACGACGACAATCCGCGAGCGCATTACGAGTCAACAGGTCCGGAGATATGGCGTGACACCCAAGGCCGGATCACGCATTTCGTCAGTGCAATGGGGACCACCGGCACCATCGTGGGCGTTTCGCGTTATCTGAAGGAGAAAGAGGCGTCGGTCCGCATCGTTGGTGCGCAACCAGCAGAAGGCTCGCAAATCCCGGGGATTCGGAAATGGCCGCCGCTTTATCTACCCAAAATATTCGACGCAGCTCGCGTCGATCGCGTCGAATCGGTCACGCAGATGGAAGCCGAGGTGATGACCCGACGCCTCGCCGCAGAGGAGGGCATCTTCGGAGGCATTTCGTCGGGCGGTGCCTGCACGATCGCGTTGCAAATCGCCGCCGAGGTCGAGAATGCGGTGATCGTGTTTATCGTATGCGATCGCGGTGATCGATACCTATCGACTGGGGTATTCCCCGATTGATCGGATGCGATGGTCACACGACTGCGACTGGAATCTTCCCAATCTTTGCTTGCCATTCGCGCGGACCTGTCTGGTGCACCGACGTGCCGTCTGCGCTGACCGCGACGGTAACCGGCATGTCGCGCACTTCGAATTCGTAAATTGCTTCCATCCCCAGATCGGCAAACGCGACGACGCGTGCGCTCTTGATCGCCTTGCTGACGAGGTAGGCCGCTCCGCCGACGGCCATCAGGTACGCGCTGCGGTGTTTGCGGATTGCATCGATCGCCACCGGTCCGCGCTCGGCCTTGCCGATCATCGCGATCAAACCAGTGCGGGCCAGCATCATCTCGGTGAACTTGTCCATGCGCGTCGCAGTTGTAGGGCCGGCAGGCCCGACGACTTCATCGCGAACCGGATCGACCGGCCCCACGTAGTAAATGATGCGATTTGCGAAGTCAACCGGCAGCGGTTCGTTTTTCGCCAGCATGTCGGCGATGCGCTTGTGCGCGGCATCGCGGCCGGTGAGGACCTTTCCGTTTAACAGCAGCGTCTGGCCTGGCTTCCACGCCGCAACTTGTTCGCGCGTTAGCGTGTCCAGGTCGATTCGAGTGCTGCGGTTGTAGTCCGGCTGCCAGTTCACGTCGGGCCACGTATCGAGCGAAGGCGGCTCGATGTACGCGGGCCCGGAGCCGTCAAGCACAAAGTGCGCATGCCGTGTGGCTGCGCAATTCGGAATCATCGCGACTGGTTTGCCCGCGGCATGAGTCGGATACATTTTTATCTTGATGTCGAGAACGGTCGTCAATCCGCCCAGCCCTTGAGCCCCGATCCCCAGGGCGTTGACCTTGTCAAAGAGCTCGATCCGCAACCGCTCGACGTCATCGCGAGCACCGCGCTGGCGAAGATCGAACATATCGATGTCTTCCATCAACGCTTCTTTGGCAAGCAGCATTGCTTTTTCAGCAGTGCCGCCAACGCCTATGCCAAGCATGCCGGGCGGACACCAGCCGGCCCCCATCGTCGGCACAGTTGACAGTACCCAATCGGCGATGGAGTCACTCGGGTTCAGCATCACGAACTTGCTTTTGTTTTCGGAGCCGCCGCCCTTCGCGGCAACGGTCACGTCGACGGTGTCGCCAGGAACAAGCTGAACGTTGATCACCGCTGGCGTGTTATCGCCTGTGTTTTTGCGACCGAATTCGGGTGGGTCGACAATCGACGCACGCAGAAGATTGTCCGGATGCGTGTAGCCGCGTCGAACGCCTTCGTTGACGGCGTCTTCGAGTGAACCCGTGAAGCCATCGAGCCGCACGTTCATCCCGATCTTCAGAAACACGTTGACGATGCCCGTGTCCTGACAAATCGGACGCTTGCCTTCCGCACACATGCGTGAGTTGGTGAGGATCTGCGCGATGGCGTCTTTTGCCGGCGCGCTTTGCTCGCTCTCATAGGCGCGCGCTAGATGGCGGATGTAATCGGCCGGGTGGTAATAGCTGATGAACTGCAGCGCTCCGGCGATGCTTTCGATCAGATCGGCTGCACGAACGACTGTCATCAGTGCTCTCTCGCGAGCCGTCCGGCGCCGACCATCAGTCGATCCGTGGCTGCCACCGCCATCGCCGACAGTAGAAATGTCACATGAATCACCGTCTGCGCAATCAGCACCTTCGGCTCGTAGTTGACCGCATTGATGAAAGTCTTCAGCAGGTGAATTGAGCTGATGCCGATGATTGCCGTTGCAAGCTTGACCTTCAGCACGCTGGCATTCACATGCGACAACCATTCCGGTTGATCCGGATGGCCTTCCAGATACATGCGCGAGACGAAGGTCTCATACCCGCCGACGATCACCATGATCAACAGGTTGGAGATCATCACGACGTCGATCAACGCCAGAACCACCAGCATGATCACCGTCTCGTTCAGCTCGGGCGTCAGCGTATTGACGTAACCGATGCTTTTGATCAGAAGCGCCAGCGCAGCCTGATCGCCGAAGGCCGCCTTGATCAGATGAACCAGCTCGACCCAGAAGTGATACACGTACACACCTTGCGCCAGGATCAGGCCGGCATAGAGCGGCAACTGGAGCCAGCGCGACGCGAAAATCAGGCGCGGCACGAGCGGAATGGGACGCGCTACGGCGCGCTCGAGTTCAGAGGCAGACATGGAGAGACCGGGTGTGGCGGGTGTGAAATTCTAACGGCATGTGCCCCCCAACCCTTGCCAGCGCCAAAGCTGCCCTCATATCTCGGAATAGCCAGAACCGGGGCCCGGTTCAGGTGTCGAAAGGCATTGAATACAGAGCAGCGATCTGGAGAATCGATGTAACCGCGACAAAAAGCGCATGCTGTTGGAACGGTGGGCCTTGTTAGACTCGTTTAACAATTTCTGTCACTTTGGGAGAAGACCTTATGAAACGTATCGCTCTGTTCGTATTGACGAACCTTGCGATCATGGCCGTCCTGGTGTTGTTCCTGACCGTCTTGTCATCGGTCTTCGGAATCAACTTCAACCTTGGCGGACAAACGCTGAACATTGGCAGCCTGGCAATCTTTTCGCTGGTGGTCGGGTTCACCGGTGCGTTTATCTCACTGCTGCTGTCCAAGACGATGGCCAAGCGGTCGACCGGTGCACAGGTCATCGGCCAGCCGTCGAACGCAATGGAATCGTGGCTGGTCGACACGGTGCGCCGGCACGCCGAGAAAGCGGGCATCGGCATGCCGGAGGTTGCGATTTTCGAGGGCGACCCGAATGCGTTTGCGACAGGCGCATTCAAGAACAGTGCGCTGGTAGCGGTCTCGACAGGCCTATTGCAGTCGATGAGCAAGGAAGAGGTCGAAGCTGTGCTGGGCCACGAGATTTCACACATCTCCAATGGCGACATGGTGACGATGACGTTGCTGCAGGGCGTGCTGAATACCTTCGTTGTGTTCCTGTCGCGCGTGATTGGCTATGTGGTCGACCGCATGATCTTGCGCAATGAAAGCGCCGGGCCGGGGATGGGGTATTACCTGACGACGATCGTGCTCGATATCGCCCTCGGGTTCCTGGCTGCGATCGTGGTGGCGTGGTTCTCACGGCGACGCGAGTTCCGCGCAGATGCGGGTGCTGCGGCGCTGATGGGAAGCAACCGTCCGATGATCAATGCATTGGCGCGGTTGGGTGGCCAGGAGCCGGGACAACTGCCGCAACAGGTCCAGACGTTTGGCATTACCGGTCGTCCAAGTGGGCTGCTGGCGCTTTTTTCCAGCCATCCGCCGATTGAAATGCGCATCGCAGCGTTGCAAAGCGTTCGCTAAGACTCGACAGCACACCCTTTCAAAGGCCGGGAGTTCCCGGCCTTTTTTACGGCTGCCTGACTCTGCGATTGGACACGCTTGCTGCAAGCCATGCGAGAGCGATCGCGGTGATCGCAAGTGCAACTGTCGCTGCCTCCCAGAATCCAAGTGGCCCGCGCGGCGGCCCGAACGGTGTGACGGCAAGCCCAATCCACCACCCTCCACCCAGTCCAACGCCCCATAGCGAGACGCCGTAGATCACCATCGGCCATAGCGTGCTCTTGTAGCCACGCAGAGCAAAGCCACATACGCCTTGGCATGCGTCGAACACGTGAAAAATCGCAGCCCACCCCATCAGCGAAAGCGCGACTGCGGTCACTGCAGCATCGGTGGTGTAAAGCGCAACAATGGGTTCGCGCAGCAGCCACACGCTGGCGGCGCTGGCAATGGCAATGCTGATCGCCAACCGAAAACCGCGCAGCGCCGCTGTCCGTGCTGCGCGCGGGTCGTTGGCGCCGAGCGATTGCGCGACCAGCACGCTGGTCGAAACTCCAAGCGCGAGCGGCATCATGAACAGAATGGCAGCCAGGTTGCCCACGATCTGATGGCCCGCCACTGCTGCGGTGCCAAGCCGCGCGATCAGTACTGCCATGAACGTGAATGACGTGACTTCGAACAGCATCGAAAGCCCGATCGGAATGCCGAGCTTCAGCAGTTCACGCTGACTTGACCAGCGGGGTGGGTGCACACGCTCGCTGCGAAAGCGCCGGAAATAAGGATGGAAGCGCCAGACGCCAAGGCTCAGAGCGAGCGTTGACCATGCCAGTACAGCCGTCGCGACGCCCGCTCCCGCCCCGCCCATCGCCGGGATTGGACCTGCGCCCGACATGAAGATTGCATTCAGCGGCACTTTGAGCAACAGCGCAAGCACATTGATCCACATCGTGATCTGTGGCAGTGACACCGCAGCGTTCAGAGCAACGAACACCCGTGCGGCCAATGCGGCGGGCAGCCCGAATGCAATCGCATAAAGATAAGTGGTGACGACCGATGCAACTTCGTCATCGGCGCGCGAGAACGCAAGCCATGCGTCGGTCGCCAGCACGAACGGCAAGCCGATTAGAGTCAGGAGGATCGACAACCACAGGGCCTGCTGCAGGTCGTCCCCAATCGCGCGCCAGCGCTGCGCCCCGAAGTGCTGGCCGGCAATCGGCGACAGCGCCTGCAGCACCCCCATGAGCCCGATGTACGCCGAAATGTAGATCGCAGAGCCAAGTGCAACCGCAGCGAGATCGGTTGCAGACAGGCGGCCCGCCATGATCGTGTCAATGGTGCCTGCGCCAACAACTGCAAGATTGGCGACCAGCAGCGGCCATCCTAGCTTGAGAAATGCGCGCGTCGACGTATCGGGACCGCGATGCGTACTCTTGAGTGCTGGCGTCACGTGCTCAAATTGCCGTCGGATCCGGCCCGTCGCAGGTTGTGCAAGCTTGATGCTTACGACGCTACCGGTCGCGAACCCAGACGCGGAACACTTCGTCGTACCGTGCGCGCCGCGTGAATTCGTATGCGACCTTCCAGCCAATCAACGGCTCGTCGTCGAATGTCGTTCGTTCACTGTCGCGCTGGATCGCAACGCGGCACGGAACGGCGGCAAACTGAGGCCCGAACTTCAGTCCACCGTGATACGCGAGCATGGCGCGAATGCCTACGGGCACATGATGACTCAGCACGCAGCTATCGCCTGAAACGCGCCTGACCTGTTGCGCCAGCACCGTCGCGGTTGACGCGTACGAGCGTGTGTATTCGATCGGCACGGTGTACAGCGATACCACCACGACCCAGACCGCGGCAAGTCCACCGGCAGCGAGAAACGGGCCGCGCCAGAGCATCTTGGGTCGAATGCGGATGCGCCAGATCGCGAGAAATATCCACGTGGCGGTTGCGAACAGCGCAATCACAATTGGAAGCAGCGGAGCCTCGGGCTCCAGCCCGGGGACGAGCCGTGCGACCGACGCGGCCATTTTCGGCGGGCTGCCGATGTTCCACGCGCCAAAGTAAAGCCAGACCGCGATGAGCGCGAGTGTAAAAAGCGCAAGCGAAAACCAGTCGATTGCATCGTCGGCAGCGCGGCGCAATGTGGAAACGCTGAATGCGCCGAGGACAACCATAGCCGGCACAGCGGCGATCAACTCACGGTCACTTGGCTCAACGGTAAACAGCAGCGCGAACAATGCACTGACTGTTAGGAGCAGCGGCAGCAGCACGTGGGGGCGACGCAGAAAATTGCGCCATGAATATAGGGTCCAAAGCGCAAAAGGCCAAACCGGCCACGTGTACCAGCCGATGTTTCGAACCAACCAAAGCAGATTTGCAGCATCTGGAATCCGCAGCTGACGCGCGTTCCAATCCCGCCAGGCGTCGAAGTAGAGAACCGCTTCAGGTGTGGCGGTGGCAGCGGCAATCGGCCACACGGAAAAGAGCGCAGTTGCAAGCGCGATCATCACGATTGCCCGCAGCGCTCGGTGCCTGCCAAACGAAACGACGAAGATGGCTGCCGCGATCGACGACGCGACTGCCGGAACCAAGCCGCGTGTCAGTGCAATAGCGGCCAGTGCCGCGCCGGCACTTATCGTTCCGACCCAGGGGTTCTCGAGCGATACGGCAAGCGACAGCAGCAGTAGCGCAATACACGCGAAGAGCGCCGCTTCAGCGACTGTTTCGTGCATCCTTAAAACAATGCCGATGGTTGCAAGCATCAACAGCACGGCGATGTTTGCAAGCATGCGGCCATAATCCCGCGGATTCGCTTCGCCGCCAAAAGCGAATGCAACGGGTTGCGTCTCGGGGCGCCGAGCCAGCCGATAGGTGGCATACCAGAGGCTGACGGCCGCGAGCAGCAGCCACAGCACTGACACCAGCCTTGCCGCCGCAATGTCTCCCAGCACCGAGCCGAAGAGGCGAATCATCAGCGCCCCGATCCAGAACGGTAGCGGCCCTTCCTCAGGAAGAGGTTCACCCATCACCGAAGGTAGCCACCACTCAACCCATCCACCGTGAGCCATCGTCCACATCACGCCAAAGGCCGATGCGTCCTCGAGGCTCCACGGATCGCGTCCAAATAATCCAGGAATGATGTACGCCGCAAACAGGCCGAACAACATCCAGCGCGGCAGTTTGGCCGCGGCAGCCTGAGTAACGCGGGCCGGCGAAGGACGGTGTTCAAAACTCATTTGGAGCGGAGAACCCGCGACGGCAGCAATAGAGCATGTGAATGCTGCAACAATAAAAAAGGCAGCCGAAGCTGCCTTTGTACGCGAACCCAGCGCGATCAACGCCGCCGGGCATCCGCCTTTGCCTTGGTAGCTTCGACAGCGGCTGCGTTGACGGCTTCGGTCTTCGCCGCAAATTTCTGCCGAAATTTCTCGACGCGGCCGGCTTCAACGATTCGGGTCTGCGCACCGGTGTAAAACGGATGCGATTCCGAGGATGTATCGAGCTTGAACAGCGGATACATTTTGCCGTCGACCTCGATCGTCTCGCGCGATTGCAATGTCGACCGGGTGATCAGTTTGAAGTCGTTCTGCATGTCTTGAAACACGACTTCGCGGTATTCGGGATGGACGTTCGGTTTCATGTAAGCCTTTATGAACTCGTTGCGGCCGCCAGTCGCAGCCCCAGGCTCGACCACGTACCACTGAAGGCGCGGATTATCCAGTTTTTAACGGCAGCGGGCAAGGGCGGGGCGGGCAGTCACAGTGGTCGACTTACCCGCCACGTCTCATCATGTCGAAGAACTCGGCGTTGTTTTTCGTCGCTTTCATCTTGTCTAGCAAAAACTCCATCGCTTCGATTTCGTCCATTCCGTACAGCAGCTTTCGCAGGATCCAGACCTTTTGCAGAATTTCGGGTTTCAGCAGCAACTCTTCCTTGCGCGTGCCCGAACGATTGACATTGAGCGCAGGGTAGACGCGCTTTTCAGCGAGCCGGCGCTCCATGTGAATCTCCATGTTGCCGGTGCCCTTGAACTCCTCGTAAATCACATCGTCCATGCGGGAGCCGGTGTCGATCAGAGCGGTCGCGATAATCGTCAACGACCCGCCTTCCTCGATGTTGCGAGCGGCGCCAAAAAATCGCTTCGGTCGTTGCAGCGCGTTCGCATCGACACCACCCGTCAGCACCTTTCCGGAAGCGGGAATCACGGTGTTGTAGGCGCGAGCCAGGCGCGTGATCGAATCGAGCAGGATCACGACGTCCTTCTTGCTTTCGGCCAAACGCTTAGCTTTCTCGATCACCATTTCGGCGACCTGCACGTGACGTGTCGCCGGCTCGTCGAATGTCGAAGCCACGACCTCGCCGCGCACCGAGCGCTGCATCTCGGTCACTTCTTCCGGTCGCTCATCGATCAGCAACACGATTAGGACGATGTCTGGATGGTTGGCGGCGATTGCATGGGCGATGTGTTGCATCAACACGGTTTTGCCCGATTTAGGGCTCGAGACAAGCAAGCCGCGTTGCCCTTTTCCGATGGGAGCGATCAGGTCAACCAGCCGACCTGTCATATTTTCGTCGCCCTTCATGTCGCGCTCGAGTATCAGCGGCTCGTCGGGGAACAGCGGCGTCAGGTTTTCGAAAAGAATGCGATGTTTGGTCGAGTCCGGTGCCTGGTCGTTGACCTTGTCGACCTTCACCAACGCGAAGTAACGCTCGCCATCCTTGGGAGTGCGAACCTCGCCTTCTATCGAATCGCCTGTGTGCAGATTGAAACGCCGAATCTGCGACGGCGAAATGTAAATGTCGTCGGTACTTGCTAGATAGGACGTCTCGGGCGATCGCAGGAAGCCAAAGCCATCGGGCAGGACTTCAAGCGTGCCGTCGCCGAAAATCTGCTCGCCGCCTTTTGCGCGTTTCTTCAGGATTGCAAACATCAGTTCCTGTTTGCGCATCCGGTTGGCGTTATCGATTTCAAGCCCGATTGCCATTTCAAGCAGTTGCGAGACGTGCAGTGCTTTCAATTCTGATAAGTGCATAGAGTCGCTAGAGAAAATATGGGGCGCGTTGGTGATGAAAAGCGCGCCCGCGGGGAGGGCGGTGGACCATTGGCGGCCCACCGGGTGATTGGGTTTAAAGGTTGCTGTCGATAAATGCCGTCAGTTGCGATTTTGAAAGAGCACCGACCTTCGTGCCAACAACCGCGCCGTCCTTGAACATCATCAAGGTCGGAATGCCGCGGATGCCGTACTTTGCAGGGGTCGCCTGATTTTCATCAACGTTGAGTTTGGCCACGGTGACCTTGCCCTGATATTCCTTGGACACTTCATCGAGGATTGGCGCAATCATCCGGCACGGACCGCACCATTCTGCCCAGTAATCGACGAGGACTGGACTCGCAGACTTTAGAACGTCCGCTTCGAAGGCCGAATCGCTGGTGTATTTGATTTCACTCATTTGAGTCCTCTCACTTGCGTGCTGTAAGCGTGCACGCAATCAGGAAGAAGAAACGGAATTCAGGGGATTGGCGGCGCAAGACTCAATTGCAAGACCTGACGGCGAAACCCCGGTTGCAGATTCAGGTCGCCAGTTTTGCTCGCACCTTGGTGTACATGGTATCACTTCCAACGCAGTTGGGAGCATTGGAGCGCGCGTTCTGGTACCTACAATGGCGGCTTTTCGCCGTCTAGATGCAACGCGACGCACTCTTTGAATTGTTAAACCGGTCGCCGGGCGCCGTTTTCGTCGTGACGCCGAATCGGCGGCTGGCGCGGGTAATCGCCGCAGATTTCGATGTGTACCAGGCGTGCAAAGGGCTAACAGTCTGGCCGACGCCGACGATCCTTCCGTTTGCGGGGTTTGTCGCAAAGCTGCACGACATCGCTCAGCACGACCCTGCTTTGCCAGACGTAAGAATCCCACTGAGCCGCGTGCAGGAGCGCGTGCTTTGGGAAGCCGTGATAGCCGATAGCGGGGTCGGATTGCTATTACCGAGCGTCGCTGCGCCGCTCGCGGCCAATGCGTGGACGCGGGCACACCAGTGGAACATTGCGGCGCGTGTGCCGCGCTATACCGCGGTGGCCGACACACGCGTATTTACCGCGTGGGCTGATGAGTATCAACGCCGTGTTGGTGCAATGCGGGCCAGCGATGTCGCACGTCTGCCCGACGTGGTGCGCAGCTACGTCGAGTCGGGCGCGATTTCGGCGCCTGAGCAACTTGTGCTGGCGGGCTTCGATGACACCACGGCGCAGCAGCAACGATTGTTCGACGCATTAAAGGCGTGCGGCACGGTGTGCGAGCAACTCGAGCCTCCGAGGCACGACGCGACACCCCTGCGCGCAAACTGCCTCGACGTGCGGGATGAGAACGAGAAGGTGGCCGATTGGGTTGCGGCACGCCTTGCGGCCAACCCAAACGCATGCATCGGCGTCGTCGTACCCGACCTGACAGCGCGCCGCCGAACCTTGATGGCGTCACTCGATGCGGCACTGATGCCGGATCGTGTCTTGGCACCGACCAGCGCGCGCCCCTACACCGTGTCCCTCGGCGGGTCCCTGTCGGACGTTTCGCTGGTCGCTTTCTACCTGCGAGTGTTGCGATTGCCGCTCGCCAGCACCGAGTATGAGGAAGCAAGCGCGGTGCTGCGCTCGCCGTTCTTCAGCGGCGCAACGGTCGAACGCGACGCGCGTGACCTCGTCGATGCACAGTTGCGGCGACGCTGTCAGCGCAGGGTGGACCTTGAACAGCTGTTCGAAGCGGCGCAGGTTTGCGCGCGCGAATCTAGAGCCGACCTCCCCCATCTGCTGGCGGGGCTGCGCACGTTGAATCAGTGGCGGCGCCAGCATGCGAGTCGTGCCCGGCTGCCTTCGGACTGGGCGGGTGCGTTTGCGGAACTGTTGGAATCGATCAGTGCTGTATCGGATGGCGACCGCGCGCTTGACTCGGCCGAGTATCAGGCCCGCGGGCGCTGGCAGGCGTTGCTTGGCGAGTTCGCGGCGCTGGATCGAACCACACGGGGTATCACCGCAGCCGACGCACTGGCAACGCTGCAGAGGGCGGCTCGCGAGACAGTATTCCAGCCTGAAGGCGGCACGCCCCCGATACAGGTGCTGGGGATACTTGAAGCCAATGGCCTGACCTTTGACCACTTGTGGGTCATGGGACTCACCGCCGATGCGTGGCCACTACCGTCGAGGCCCGACGCATTGTTGCCGATTGAATTGCAACGCGCAGCCGGGATGCCGGGCTCAAGCGCGGCGACAGAACTGCAGCGCGCGCGCCGCCAGTTACATCAACTGCTGCGATCCGCACCCGAAGTCATTGTCAGTCATGCAACGATCGAGTCCGATCGAAAGCTCGCACCGAGCCCACTGATAGCGTCGTTTGCGCAAAACTTGCCACCGCCACGCGCCGCCCGCCTGCTCGACGCGATCACCACGGCGACTTTGACTTCGACCCTTGACGCAAAGGCGCCACCGTGGCAGCCGTTGACGCCGTTGCGCGGAGGCGCGTCTGTTCTGCAAAACCAGGCGGCGTGTCCCTTTCGCGCATTCGCGATGCATCGTCTAAACGCCCGCGCAATCGAATCTCCGCATGATGGTTTCGATTACCGGGAGCGGGGTCAATTGGTGCATGACACGCTGGCAGCCTTCTGGAATTCGTTGCCTGAACCCACACGCGACGCGCTTGCAGCGACACCGCAGCAGGACCGGCGTGTATTGCTTCGGGTCGCTGCCGATGCGGCGCAGCTCCGGCTGCAAGCGCGGCGCGGCGCGGTTTCGGCGGCGCTGACAGAACTTGAATCCAATCGTCTGGTACGTGTAATCGAGCAGTGGTTGCAGTACGAGCTTGCGACGCGCACCGCATTCCGTGTTGTTGCAATCGAAGAAGCACGCACGATGCACGTCGGGCCGCTTACGCTTTCGGCTCGCCTAGACCGCGTCGATCAATGCCCCGACGGTGCGCGTGTCGTCATTGATTACAAGACAGGCGGAGCGAAAAATCCCGGATGGCTCGAGGCACGGCCCGACGAACCGCAGTTGCTTCTCTATCTGACCGCGTCGGAACGCGCGGCGCGTGCGATTGCACTGGCCAGAGTTCGCGCTGGCGACGTCGGCTTTAACGGCCTGTCGGCCGACCCGCAGTTGTTGCCAGGACGCACGTCGGTGTGGAACGTCGCGCACTCGAGCTGGGATGCCTTGGTCGATCTTTGGTCGTCCTTGCTTGAACGTTTGGCCGTTCAATTCGCCGCCGGCAATGCTGCAGTCGATCCGAAGCGATTGCCACAAACCTGCCGCTACTGCGATCTGCCGACATTGTGCCGAATCAACGAGCGTGGAGGCACTGTGGTCGCGGGTGTGCTCGAAGACGAAGAAAGCGCGCAATGGGTCAGCGATGAAGACTGACAAGCTGGCGCACGGTGATGCCCAGCTGCAGTTGCCACTGCTGAAACCGGCGGCGAGCGAAGTGATGCAAAACCCTGCGCCGGGCGCTGCACGGGATCGCACACTGCGCGACGAAGATGCTGACGCACGCGCTCAGGCTCTCGATTGCACTCAAAGTTTCATCGTTCGTGCACCGGCCGGGTCGGGCAAGACCGAGCTGTTGACTCAACGGGTGTTGGCATTGCTCGCTGAGGCCGAGGTGCCCGAGGAAGTCGTCGCGATCACGTTTACGCGCAAGGCGGCGGCCGAGATGAAGGATCGCTTGCTGCATGCATTCGAGCATGTCGCTGCCGGGCGCCCGCCGCCGGCCGAGCCACACAATGCGCGCACGATCGACCTTGCACGCCGCGCACTCCTGCGCGACCGCGAACTCGGATGGGAACTCGCGGCCAACCCGGCGCGGCTCCGGGTTCAGACGATCGACGCGTTGTCATTGTGGCTCGCGCGTCAGGTGCCGATCACGACGCGCTTTGCCGCCATCACGCAAGTCACCGAACAAGCTGAACCACTGTACGGCGCGGCGGCGAACGCAACGCTGTCGCTGATCGACAGCGACGAAGCGCGCGCAAGTGGGCTGGCGCACCACATTGAGCGCCTGCTGACGCACCTGGACAACGACTGGATTCGTGCGCATCGGTTGCTCAGTGGAATGCTCGCGCGACGAGACCAGTGGCTGCGCCATGTGGGGCACCTGGACCGCGCGGCGCTGGAAGCGCCGATGCAAAATGCGTGTGCGCAGCAAATGCAGCGCGTATGTGCGGCGATGACCGGAGTCGATGTGCAAGAGTTGATTGCACTGGCTCGCTATGCAGCGGGTAGCCTGCCAAACGACTCGCGATTGTCGCCATGCGCCGAACTCGACGATCTTCCCGCTGCCAGCCATGAACGACTGGATGCCTGGCGCGGGCTTGCGGCGCTGCTGCTGACCAACGAAGGAAGCTGGCGAGCGAAGATCACCAAGACCGAAGGCTTCCCGGCTTTTGCGAGTGCGGCGCCCTTTAAGCAGAGAATTATTGCGCTGATCGATTCGCTGCGCTCAAACGAAGTGTTGCGCGAAGCACTCCACGCGCTCCGCGCCTTGCCGGCACCGCGTTTTACGGGGCCTCAATGGGCGGTCCTCGAGTCAATCGTCGCTTTGCTTCCCCGTGCGGCTGCCGAGCTGATGATGGTATTTGGCGAACAAGGGGAGAGTGACTTTGTTCAGCTGACTCACGCCGCCGTCGATGCCCTCGCGGGCGGAGAGACCGATATCGCGCAGGCGCTCGACGCACGCATTCGCCATCTGCTGATCGACGAGTTCCAAGACACTTCGATCACGCAATTCGAGTTGATCGCACGCCTGGTTGGCGACTGGCGTTCCGGCGATGGGAGAACGTTGTTCGTGGTCGGCGATCCGATGCAGTCGATCTACCGGTTCCGCGAGGCCGAAGTCGGGCTGTTTCTGAAAACATGGAATGACGGATTGGCGAGCTTGCCGCTGACGCGTCTGCGGCTTTCCCGCAACTTCCGATCGAGTCCTCAACTCGTCGATTGGGTCAACACTGCATTTGTTCGTGTTCTGGCAGAAGAAAGCGATATCGCCAGCGGTGCGGTGATGTTCGAACCCTCTGTCGCAAGTCAGTCGTCCGGTAACGGGGCTGCAGCGGTGGCGTTCAACGCTTTGCTCGACGCTTCGCCCAGGGACGAAGCCGATCGCGTGGTGCAGCTGGTCCAGCGTATCCGGAGTGCGGATCCTGCTGCGTCGATTGCACTTCTGGCGCGGGCGCGTCCACATCTCGCGCAGATTGTGCCGGCGCTGCGCAAAGCAGGGCTTCGGTTCAATGCAGTTGAGCTCGAGTTGCTGCTGGCACGGCCTTTGATCGGCGACCTGCTCGCATTGACTCGCGCGCTCGAGCACTTGGCCGACAAAGTCGCCTGGCTTGCGGTGCTGCGCGCACCCTGGTGCGGCCTGACTTTGGCCGACCTCGCTGGCGTGGCAGAGGGCGCAGCAAATGCAAGCGTATGGCAGCGAGTGTGCGACCCGGCGTGCCGAGCGCAACTGTCAGCAGACGGTCAGCAGCGCTTGGCGCGTGTTGCGCAGGTGTTCGAGAGCGCTCTTGAGTGGCGCGGTCGCGGACCGCTGACGGAGAGGGTGCGCGAGACGTGGTGGCTTCTTGGCGGCCCTGCGTGCATTTCGACGGCCGCCGACCACGCGGACGCGGAATCTTTCTTTGACCATTTGGTTCGGCATGAAGAGCGCGCGCGCGGACTTATCGACATTGACGCGTTCGAGACTTCACTCGTTCGTCTCTACGCTGCGCCGGATTCGCACGCGGACGAGCGACTGCAGGTGATGACGATTCACAAAGCGAAAGGTCTGGAGTTCGATTACGTGATCGTGCCTGGCGTTGATCGCGTCACGATGACCGACGACGCGCAGCTAATGCAGTGGCTCGAACGACCGACACCTGATAACGCTGGGGTGGGCCCGGGCGAGCTGCTGCTGAGCCCGATTTATCCTGCTGATGCCGACAAAAAAAACGATTCGATCTACTGCTGGGTCGAGCGCTTGCAGCAGCAACGGCAACGCAACGAAGACGGTCGCCTGTTGTACGTGGCCGCGACCCGCGCGCGCAAGCAGCTGCACTGGGTGGCGTGCGTTCCGGTGGTCGACGATGCTGTTTCCCCGCGCGATAACTCGCTGCTGCAGAGGCTTCTGCCGGCCGTCGAAGAGGAGTGCGCGCTCGCAATGGCGGCTCGCACTGTCCCGTCGCAAACAGAATCCGCGAACCCGGCGCCTGGTTCAGGCTACGACCAATCGCTACGCAGGTTGCCGGTGGGCTGGACATTCCCTGCGGCACCGCCCGCGATTGTCTGGAACGACGACTCGCCCGCTGTGCCGGAGCCGGCAATCGAGTTTTCGTGGGCCGGGGAAACAGCGCGGCGGGTTGGCGTGGTCGTGCACCGGTGGCTGCAACGCATTGCCGACGATGCTTTACACAATTGGGACGACAAGCGCGTGCGATCGATTGCGCCCCATATAGAGCGTGAGCTGGCCGCGGCGGGAATCAGCGGCGATGGACTCGTCGCGGCGGGCAGACGCGTGGGGCATGCATTGACGAGGGCTCTATCCGACCCGCGTGCGCGATGGCTGCTGGGGCCGCACTCGGATGCGGGCAACGAGCTTAGATTCAGCATGCAGACCCGGTCCGGGATCAAGCGCATCGTGCTTGATCGCACGTTTGTCGAGAATGGCGCGCGCTGGATCATCGACTACAAGACCGGCACGCACCAAGGCGCCGACGTTGAGGAGTTTCTCGATCGTGAACGCCTGCGCTACGGGGGTCAGCTGGAGTTGTATGCGCGCGCGCTGGGCGGCGAAGCCCAACTCGGACTTTACTTTCCGCTGCTAAACGGCTGGCGCGCGTGGACCAGCGAAAATGACAACGATTGAACAAGACATCGCAGACTAAACGGACCCGCTGAGACACCGCGTCACGGCACCCCGTCATAAGGGGGAGTTCCAAGAGGGGCACAGCCCCTCTTGCATCTTCAATGGAGCCACGGCTCGCTTTTCGCCCTTCAGGCGAAAAGGCGAGCCTTGACCTCGGCACCTGTGGCACTCCGCTGTGGCTGCTTCGTTCCCGACCTGACCAGGTTCACGGCGCCTCAGTGCGAGGGGGCCCGCCGCGACGAATGATACCGGCGATGCGAAACATCGATCGCGCGGTTGTAACCTCCGCGCATGA
>JACCYC010000379.1 GCA_013696665.1 Burkholderiaceae bacterium
GCTGTCGGCGCGCAGTGTGCAGTCGCGGCTGGCGCTGCTATCGCGAAAACTTGGCCTCGGAATTCACGTCCACCCTCACGTGTTGCGCCACAGCTTTGCTTCTCACCTGCTGCAATCGAGCGGCGATTTGCGCGCAGTGCAGGAACTACTGGGTCATTCGAATATTTCGACGACGCAGATCTATACCCGCCTCGATTGGCAACATCTTGCGAAGGCGTACGACGCCGCCCATCCGCGCGCCAGACGTCGCTAGTCCCCCATTGCGCGCATAACCGGCTCGGCGGGTGGCGGGCTTATACGAGGCTGAGCGCAAACGACTAGACTCTCGCCCCTTCCCGGAGTTTGACTCCACGCCAGGCAAGGCTTATGGATGTGAATGCAATTGGGTCGCAGGTTCCCGTTACGATCCTCACGGGGTTCCTAGGCGCCGGCAAGACCACCCTGTTGAATCGGATTCTGACCGAGCAGCACGGTCACAAGATCGCGGTGATCGAAAATGAATTCGGCCCCGAGGGGATCGATACCGAGCTGCTTGTTTCCGAGCCCGGTGAGCAAATCGTCGAGATGAATAACGGTTGCATTTGTTGCACCGTGCGCGGCGATCTGGTGCGAATTCTGAATGATTTGAAGAACAAGCGTCAGGCAGGCGAGATCGCGTTCGAGCGCGTCATCATCGAAACGACCGGCATGGCCAACCCGGGCCCCGTGACGCAGACGTTCTTTATGGACGACGATATTGCGAGCTATTACCTGCTCGACGCGGTCATCACCGTCGTCGACGCCAAGCACGGTCACGACACGTTGGACCAGCAGCCGGAAGCGCAAAACCAGGTCGGATTCGCAGACCGGATCCTGATGAGCAAGACCGATCTGGTCTCCTCGGCGGAAACGCAGTCGCTGAAAGACCGTCTGCTCAAAATGAATCCGCGCGCGCCGATCAAGCCCGTCAACTTCGGCGAAGTTCCACTCAAGGACGTGCTTGACCTGCGCGGATTCAACTTAAGCGCCATTCTAGAGATCGATCCCGAGTTTCTCGCAGGGGAACATCCCGACGCAGTTCGGCAGGGGAAGCATGGTCATGACCACCACGATCATGCTGAGCCGCATCATCGTCACGACGGCGAGCAGAACGGTCATCATCACCATGATGACGCAATCAAGGCCTTTGTTTTCCAGTCGAATCGCCCGTTCGATCCGGCGAAACTTGAGGAATACCTCGGCGCGCTGACTCAGGTTTACGGTCAGGACATGCTTAGGTATAAAGGCGTGCTTTTCATGGACGGTAGTAACCGCCGCACGATCTTTCAGGGCGTGCACATGCTGATGGGAGCCGATGTGGGGCGTCCCTGGGCGGCCCATGAAAAGCCTTCCAGCAAGGTTGTCTTTATCGGGCGTAATTTGCCGAAGGACACAATCATTAAAGGTCTCGAAGCGTGCCTTGCGCGGTAATAGCGAGGGCAAGCGCGTACCGACGAAACAAACTTTTTAATAAGGGATGACCGATGGCGGCAGCAAAGAAACCAGCCAAGAAAATTGCCAAGTCCGCGCCCAAAGGCGCAAAGAAGGCGATCAGGAAAGTGGCCAAGAAAGTGGCCAAGAAAGTGGTGAAGAAAATGTCGTCGGCCAGGACGTCCGCTGGAGGCAAGGCAGCCGCCGGCAAAGCCAAGGGCTCCAAGACGCTGAAGTCGGCGCCGGCGAAAAAGCCGACGGCTGTAAAAGGTAGGGTGCCCAGTACGGTTGGGAAATCCGCGATGCCCATTAAGGCTCCCCCACCGGGGCGCCCGCGCGGAGGTCGACCCGCTCGCGCGGGCAAAGAGCAGCGGCAGATCCCGCCGATGCCCGCCCCCGGGCTTGCAAGTCCCACGGCGATCACGGTGGCGCCAAAGGTGGTCCCCGCGCCGTCGCCGAAAGCACTGGCTGCTGCGCATGAATACTTGTTGGCTCGTTCGGCTACTCGCAGCGAAGCGCCGGTTTTGGTCAACGGCAAGCGGTTGCCGACCGAGGAACAGCTGCTAAAAATGCGAGACACGGACTATATGAGCGGCGAACAGCTTGCCTACTTTAAGTATCGCTTGCAGGGGGTGGAAGCTGAGTTGCTGCAGAACGCCGACCAGACCACCGAGCATTTGCGCGAGTCTGTAATCGTGCCTGATCCTGCGGATCGGGCAACCATCGAAGAAGAGCACGCACTCGAATTGCGTACCCGCGACCGTGAACGCAAGCTGCTCAAGAAAGTCCAACAGGCACTCGCTCGCATTGAGGCCGGTGACTACGGCTACTGCGAGGAGACGGGCGAACCGATCGGCGTTCCTCGCCTGCTCGCCCGACCCACTGCGACGTTGTCGCTCGAGGCGCAGCAGCGGCGCGAGCTGAAGCAGAAGATGTTTGGCGATTGATAATCTGCGTTACACGCCTCCCGCGAAGTGTGCGTGGCCTTGTTTTCGTGGTCTCCCGGGTTCGACGCAACGCCGGCTGCCTGGGTCATAACTGACAGGCGGGATTCCCGTGCAGATCGACGGTTTGCCAGCGGACTTGCTTGTTAAGATCAAGTGAGGTTCGCGCTTGCTCACTTGAACACGGTATCAAGTGCGACCGTAACTGCGATCAAACCGTTTGAATGCAACTTAACCTAGGCGAAATGGGTTACTTGGTTCGGGTGTCCGAACGCGTCGGCGCTAAGGCTGCAGGTGCCAGAATCAGGTGTCTTTATTTGTCGCTTCGCCCGCGCGGTTCATTTGTGCCTGCGCGCTAAACGGATCGGAAACGGTAAACGGTAGTGGCATTCTCTTTTTTCAAAAAAGATTCCAAAGATTCGGAGCCGGGAGCCGGTAAGGGCGCGCTTCGCACGCCGCCGCGGCCCGTAGCACGCCCACTTCCCGGGCCGGTAAATCGAAATCCGTCATCGACCCTGGCACGCGGTACACAAACCGGTGCGACCAGTTCAATGGCGGACAAAGACTTGCATCGCACGCTGGCGTTGGAAACTGCTGCCAAGATCGATGCGATCGAATCCGAAATGGCGCGGGATTTCCTGCGGCCAGGCGGCGCGTCCGCAATGTTTTCGAATTCGGCCGCCAACTCCACGTTGCAGCGTGCGTCGCAACAGCCGCTTGCGGCACCAGAGCCGGTTGCTCCGGTGGGCGAGAAATCTTCCGATGCCCTCGAAGTCATTTCTGAGGATTGGGTCGGTAACGTCAATGCATTTGAATTGCAGGCCGAGGGTGGCGGATCGGCGATCGAAGAGACTGCGATCCTGTTCGCCAATGGACTGATCGAGCCTGCCGAGGCGGGCCTGCGCGCGGCTATTCAATCCGATCAACTGGGCGAGTCGGCGCAGCGCGGCTGGCTGATGTTGTTCGAGCTGATGCAGCAACGCAATGACCGCGCCGGATTCGACAGCCTGACGATTGAATACGTGTTGCGCTTTGAAAGCTCGCCCCCGGCATGGATCGACTACAAGGACGAGCCCGACCTGGCGGTACTGGCGTTGGCTGGAGGCGCGCTCGCAACGGCGCCGGTCATCGTGCTTCCGGAGAATGTCGATGGCGGCGTGGTCAAACATCTGGAGCAGTTGAAGAACCACTCGTTGTCGCATCAATCGATAACGCTTGATTCGTCGAATGTGCGTAGCTTCGACTCAGTGGGCGCGGAGCTGCTGCTGCGAGTGATCAACGCTTTCAAGCGTGCAAGTCATGAACTACTGCTGCAGGGTGCCGATCAACTGGTGAACCCGTTACGCGCAGCGGTAGAAGCGGGTCGCCGTGATCCTAGTGACGCGGTGTGGATGTTATTGCTCGAGGTGTTTCGCTTGCTTAACCGGCAGCACGACTTTGAAGAGACCGGGATTCAGTACTGCATCACGTATGAAGTGTCGCCGCCATCGTGGGAACCCGCTCCGCCCAACTTGAAAACTCGCGCTGCGATCGCGCCGGCAGCGGTGAAACCGGAAGCCGTCGACGGTCTGTGTTGGCGCGGGACGTTGCGGGGCGAAGGCGAGCCGCATTTTGGCCGGCTAATGGCAGCTTCGCGCGTTGAAAAGAAACTGGTGGTCGATTGCACTTACCTGAAACGAGTCGAGTTTTCTACCGCCACTGGCATGCTGGCGATGGTGACCAAGGTACGTCAGAACGGCGCCAGCATCGAGTTTCGAAATATCAACTATTTGATCGGCGCGCTGTTTGCGCTGCTGGGCGTCGACGCTGTGGCACAGATTCAATTGCGCAGGGTCTAGAAGTTCTCTTTTCTGACCCTATCTAGGCCGTATTCTGCGGCTGCACAGGTAGGGTACTCAATCCATGGAAGTCTTTCACGGGACGACAATCGTCTCCGCGCGCCGCGGCTCCAAAGTTGCAATGGGGGGCGACGGTCAGGTCACTCTCGGCAACATCATCGTCAAACAGGGTGCAAAAAAAGTGCGTCGGCTGCATCATGACCGCATCCTTGCGGGTTTTGCTGGCGCCACCGCCGATGCCTTTACGTTATTCGAGCGATTCGACGCCAAGCTCGACAAGCATCAAGGCAACCTGATGCGCTCCGCCGTAGAACTCGCAAAAGACTGGCGCACTGACCGCATCCTGCGCCGGCTCGAAGCGATGCTGGCGG
>JACCYC010000381.1 GCA_013696665.1 Burkholderiaceae bacterium
CATCGATCTTTCGTACGCCGCGGCGGTAAGGCTCGGCATTGTCGCTAGTGGCACCGGAATCGTCGAACTCGAGCGCATCACGCATGCGCAGATTGCATCGGGAGAATGGCGCGACGCTCCGTGAGCATCGTGCACCGCGCTTCCACCTGCGCGGGCCCTCAGCGCGCTTTCAGCTGCAATGCCAGCGCGTACATGGCGCTCTTTGGTTGACCGCTGGCTTTGGCCGCGATCGCCGCTGCCCGCGCGGGCGGTAATTCTTCGAGCAATGCAGCGAGCCAGCGCGCGACCGCCGGGTCGATGTCAGCCGGATCGCTGTCCTTTGGCTCCGCATCCGCCGCTGCGTCGACCAGGACGACGTATTCGCCGCGTTCCTCGACGCTGAGCGTGGCGAGTTCGACCGCACGTTGCACTGAAATGGCTTCGAACTTCTTCGTCAGTTCGCGCGCCAGTACCACACGGCGGTCAGGCGACAACGCAGAAGACAGCATCGCTATCAGATCGGCAATCCGATGCGGCGCTTCGAAAAGTAAGAACGGCTTTCCGTCCACGGCGAGCAGCCGCAACGCACGCTCGCGCTCGCTGGCTCCGCTGGGTAGAAAACCCGCGAAGACAAAGGGGCCCGGTGTCAGCCCAGACACCGACAGCGCGGCTACCACGCTGCTCGGTCCTGGGATCGGAATGACGCGCCTGCCCGCACCGAGCGCTGCCCGCACCAGCCATGAGCCAGGGTCGGATAGAGCCGGCGTGCCCGCGTCGGTGACGATCGCAACGCGTTCGTTGCGCCCGAGGCGCTCGACGACCTGCTGCGCGACTTCGCGCTCGTTATGCTGATGCGCGGCTATTAAAGGCGTGCGGATGCCGAAACGGGCGAGCAACGGTCGGGTGACACGGGTGTCTTCCGCCGCAATCACATCGACCTGGGACAATACCCATAGCGCGCGCAAAGTAATGTCAGCCGCATTGCCGATCGGCGTCGCAACTACATACAATGATCCGCCGGGCAAATCCTGCGCGGCCACTTCGGACAGACCGATCAATCGATCCCGCAGGTCCCGCGTGCTCACTTCCATCGCCGCATCCCGCCTAGTGTGCGTACGCCTTGCGGCGCTGGCTGTGCTGGCAAGTGTCGCATGCAATGTCGGCGCTCAGACGGTTGTCGCGCCGCAGCCAGCAAGCGGCAACGCAGCGACACCTGCCACAGCGCCGGCGATCGCGTTATTGCTGCCCGGCCAGCAGGGAATTTTTGCGGCCGTCGCCGAAGCGGTGCGTCAGGGGTTTTTTGCTGCGCATAGGGCAGCAGGCAGCAGCGCCGCGATTCAGGTGATCGAAACCGACGACGACTTCGAGCAGCTTGCGGCGGCACTCGCCGCGGCGCGTGATCGCGGCGTAAGCGTCGCTGTGGGACCGCTGCGGCGCGATGCGGTCAACGCAATTGTCGAGGGTGGGCGTGCGGTACTACCGCTTGTGACCTTGAATTTTCCCGAGCGCGATGCAGCAGCGCCCCCGACGATGATTGCGTTTGGACTATCTGCCGAAGCAGAGGCCGAACGCGTCGTGCAACTTGCGCTTTCGAGCTTCATCAATATGCGGCCTGGTGCGTCGACGGGTGCGCGGATCATCGTCTTGGCCGGCACTTCCCCGCTTGATCGACGAATTGCGCAGGCGTACGTCAACGCACTGCGCTCAGCAGGTGAAGTTCCGCTGACTGTAGACGCGACTCCGGCAGCGTTAAGCCGCCTGACGCGGCAATTTGAGACCGGCACCTACGACGCGATATTCCTGGCGCTGGGTGCGCGCGAAGCGTCGCTCGTGCGGCCGCGTATACCGCGCGGCGTTGCGCTGTTTGGGACTTCATTGTTGAACGTCGGTGATTCGGCGGGCTCGCCGGCGGCGTCCGCCCTTGCGTTCGACCTGGAAGGCGTGCGCTTCGTCGACATGCCGTGGCTGCTTCAGCCCGATCACCCTGCGGTAATGGTGTACCCGCAGCCGGCTCGTCCACTGACACTCGAGAACGCGCGCTTGTATGCGCTGGGAATTGACGCGTACCGAGTGGCCCACGAATGGACGAAAGGAGAACTCCGCTTCGAGATCGACGGCGTGACGGGCCGCCTGCGCGTTGATCGATCGCAGAGTGTCAGGGTCGAGCGCATTCCGACGTCGGCGATTTATCGCAATGGTGTGATCGAGCGTGAGGAGGTCGCGCGCTGATGGCAGGCGACGCGCGAGCTTCGACGCAGGCGCGAACGCCAAAGCAGCGCGCCGGCGACGGCGCCGAGCAAGCTGCAGCGGATCATCTGCTTGCCGCGGGATGCCGGATCGTTGCGCGCAATGCCCGGTACGGCGACGGCGAAATTGACCTCGTCGTCCGTGAACGGGACATCGTGGTGTTTGTCGAAGTCCGAATGAGACGCAGCGCTCGCTTTGGTGGCGCCCTAGGCAGCATCAACGCTTCGAAGCAGGTGCGAATAGGGCGCGCCGCGCAGCGCTGGCTGTTTGCCAATTACGGAGAGCGTTGGCCGGCGTGCCGCTTCGACGTAGTGACCGTTGATGGCGATGGCACAATCGACTGGATTCGCGACGCCTTTCAATGCAAATAGCGATTGCTGGAGATCCATATGAACTTGACTTTTAAATACTTGGCGGTGGCCATCGCAGGGTTGATCGTGTTGCCTGCTTGCGCGCCGCTGCTGATTGGCGGCATTGCTGCGGGAACCGCGGTGGTGGCAACCGATCGCCGCAGCACCGGGACGCAGCTTGACGACAAGACTATTCAGGTGCGACTCGCCAACGAGCTGTCCAATGTACTGCGCGGCAACGATATTCATATCAACGTCAATAGCTTCGAGCGCCGTGTTTTACTGACGGGCGAAGTGTCAAGCGAGGCGGTCAGGGCCCAGGCGGGTTCGATCGCATCCCGATCGAAAGACGTGCGGCTGGTCAATAACGAGTTGGTGGTTGCTGCGCCTTCCACATTTGGCGAGCGAACCGACGACAACGGGCTCGGCGCGCGGGTACGCGCCGCATTCGTCAACACACGCGAAATCGCATTCAACTCGGTTGACATCGTCACCGAGCGACGCGTTATTTATCTGATGGGCTCGGTTACGCAAAAGGAAAGCGACGTCGCCACTTATGTGGCGAGCCGTGTGCCGGGCGTGCAGCAGGTGGTCAAGCTGTTCGACATTGCATCGGCCGATGAGGTGAACCGGCGACGCGTCGGCGGTGGCGGTGCGCCCGCGGGCGAGCCGAAGCCTCCCGGCCCCGCAGCGGCGCCGATCATTTCCACGCCGGCGACCGTCTCGCCGGGTTCGACGCGCTGACGCCTCAGACCGATCACTGGACGCCGTTCATCGATTCAACGCTTGCCTGTGGGGCCCGTTGTCTTATAGTCCGCGCGCTTTGAGGTTCGGTGGCGACACCACGAAGCGCCTTTTGATTGCCGTTTGACTAAGGAGATTCGATGGGCTGGATCATCATGCTGATCGTCATTGCAGCGATCGTGTTCTGGGCGGTGGGCGCTTACAACCGCTTGGTAAGCCTGCGCAACAAGTTCAAGAATGCCTTTGCGCAGATCGATGTGCAGCTGAAGCGACGCTACGACCTGATTCCGAATCTGGTCGAGACCGCCAAGGGGTACATGAAACATGAGCGCGAGACGCTCGAAAACGTGATTCGCGCGCGCAATTCGGCAGTTACGGCAAATGCCGCGGCTGCGGCTGACCCCGGCTCGATGCCGGCGATTCAGGGGCTGGTGGCGGCCGAAGGCGCGCTCACCGGCGCACTTTCGAAATTGTTCGCGTTGGCCGAGGCGTACCCGGACCTGAAAGCCAACCAGAACATGATGCAGCTGACCGAAGAGTTGACTGGCACCGAGAACAAGATTTCGTTTGCGCGGCAGGCGTTTAACGACTCAGTGATGAGCTACAACACGGCCGTTCAGCAATTTCCCACCAATGTGATCGCGGGTGCTTTTACGTTTACACCCGCCGAGCTGCTGCAAGCCACCGAAAGTGATGAGGAGCGGCAGGCGGTTCGCGTCCAGTTCTAGCAGGGCGTCATGATCGCAATGTGGATTCTGTTCGCGTTCGGCGCGGGTCTGGTCGCGTGGGGCGTGATCAACATCCGTCGGGGCACGATCTGGGACAGTGACATGGCAAGCGACTGGATTCGGCGCGACGACGATCCGACCATGTTCTGGACGGCGATATCGCTGATCTTCACTCTTGCGGTCCTGGCATTTGGTGTGGGTGCGATTGCGGGGCTGAATGCCCGGCCTCTTTAGCCGCGCCTGGCGCGCGACTGGCTCGCCTTGAACTTCTTTGAGCACCAGGAGGTTGCGCGCCGTTCGACCCGCCGGCTGGTGATCCTTTTCACCTTGGCTGTGATCGTGATCGTGATCGCGGTCAATGTCGCCGCTGCTGCAATCTATCTTTCCCTTGTCGCACAGGTCGGGTTCACGGCAAACGCCGGCACGCTACCCGCTGGATTCTTTGTCGTTAATACATTGATTGTGCTCGGCCTGATCGGCGGCGGCACCATGTTCAAGATGAACTCGCTCAGTGCCGGCGGCGGCGCGATTGCGAATCTGGTCGATGCGCGCGAAGTCGATACGACCACCGGCGACCTGCTCGACCGGCGGCTTATCAACGTGGTCGAAGAAATGGCGATCGCATCGGGCGTGGCGGTGCCGCGCGTGTACGTGATGGACGACGAAACGGCGATCAATGCGTTCGCTGCGGGGCACTCGATCAACGATGCAGTGGTGGTCGTCACCCGCGGCACGCTGACCCGGCTTTCGCGCGATGAACTGCAGGGCGTGATCGCGCACGAGTTCTCGCACATCCTGAACGGCGACATGCGATTGAACCTGCGGTTGATCGGCGTGCTGCATGGCCTTCTGATCGTTGCATTGGCTGGGCGCTTGCTGCTCGAGCTCGGAGGGCGCAGCCGCGGCGGCAGTAGCAGCAGTTCGCGTAATGGAAACGCGATCGCGATGTTGTTCTTCGCGGGTGTGGCGCTGTGGATTCTGGGATATATCGGCGTCTTCTTCGGCCGGCTGATCAAGTCGGCTGTTTCGCGCCAACGGGAGTTTCTGGCCGACGCGAGCGCGGTGCAGTTCACACGCAATCCCGACGGTATCGGCGGCGCGCTGCGCAAGATTGGCGGACTGACGGCAGTCAATGGCCTGGGGACACGCATTGAGCACCCGCAGGCAGAGACGCTGTCGCACCTGTTTCTGGGCGCCGCGCGTCCAAGCTTCGTGCGCGGCCTGTTTGCTACGCATCCGTCGCTGGAAGAGCGGGTGCAGCGTATTTATGGACGCAAGCAGGAATTTCTTTCGGCACCCGAGAACGCTGTTGCGCTTTCTATGGGGGGTCTTGAACCGGCGGCTGAGCCGCAACGTCCACGGTCGCCGATCGAGTTCGTGCCGTCCGGCGAATTCTCCTCCACGACTACTACGGCGCACGATCGGTCGGGCATCGATGCGTTGTCTCCGCTGACGGGATTGGTGGCAGCGGCGGCCACTGGCGCGGCGGGGGTCGGCAACGTGATGGCATCGGTGGGCACCGTATCACCGCCGGGGCACCGCGATTTTGCGCTTGACGACGCGCAGCGCGGCGTTATTGACACCTTGCGACACGCGGCAAACGATGCGACACATGCACAAATGATTGGTTTTGCACTGCTGGCAGAAAAAGACAGCGCGTTGCGCTCGCAGCAGTGCGCCCTGATCGCTGAAGCCTATGGGACGGAGGCTTCGCGCACTGCGGACCGATATCACACGCTCGTGCAATCACTGCCGCCGGGCGCGCGTCAACCGCTACTCGACGTTGCGATGCCGGCGTTGCGCAAGCTGCCCGATTCGGCACGGCACCGCATGTTGAAGGTGTCGCAGCTGCTGATCGCCGCCGATGGACGTGTATCGATACGCGAATTCCTGCTCTTCACGATTTTGCAGCGCCGGCTCGGGCCCGATGCCGGTCGCGAGGTCCCCGTGCGCTATCGCGCAGTCAGCGAACGCGCGGAAGATGCTGCGATAGTGCTGTCATTGGTCGCTGCGGTACGCTTGCCGGAGCGGCCCGAGCATGCGTTTAACGCAGGCGCGCTGTTGCTGCCGGGTACGGATGTGCGCCTTGTTCGAGGCGATTCCATCAAGCTCGCTGATGTATCCACGGCGCTTGACCGCTTGAATCAACTCGCACCCCTTGCGAAGCCGCAACTGATCAAAGCGATTACCGCGACGGCGTTTGTAGACAACGAGACGAACTGGCGTGCCGCCAGCACGCTGCGCATGATCTGTACCGCACTCGACGCGCCGCTACCACCGCAGGTCACGGCGGCGGAGTCCATTGCGTGACAGCGTCGTACGCGAGATCGAAACGATTCGAAAACACTTGTCGCTGCGTTCACACCGAATAACAATAGCGAAGTATTCGATAACAGAGGAGTGAACTGTGGCGACCAAGAAGGCAGGCAAGAAGACAGCGAAGAAGTCGAGCAAGAGCGCGAGCAAGGAGACGAGCAAAGCAGCGAGCAAGAAATCGTCACGCAAGAGCGTCAGCAAGGCCAGCAAATCGCGCACGTCGAGCAAGGCCACCAAGACCGGCGCGAAAAGAGCAAAGAAGACCCGAGCATCGAGCAAACGCGAACTAATCAGCCCGCGCGGCGACAAACGTTATGTGCGGCGGGATAAAGACGGTCAGTTCAGCGAGAGCGATGATCAGGGCAGATCACTTGCGGCCGACGTTCGCACAAAGGCGAAGACCAAGGTCCAAGCAGGTCAGGGCGATCGTGGGGATCAGAAGTAGGAGTCAGCAGTGGGTGAGCGATTGATGCGACCGATTTGTTTGGCGTGCGTTTCTTTTGATGTCGAAAACGTGGTCGACGGCGAGCCGGAGCAGGCGGAGTTTTTCGCTTGCTTCGACTGCCAGGACGTTTTCTATTTTCTGGCGGATGCGCGCCCTAGAGCGCGGCAGCTTGGCGCGTTCGAGCTGTACGCGGCGGGCGGCGACAGAAAGCGCGCGGCCTAGGCCAGCGCAATGCCGGGCACGACACCGCTGCCGGCGCCTGCACGATGCATTGCCGCGGCGTGCGCTTGCTGGTCGGCGTGATAGCTGGACCTGACGAGCGGGCCGCACGCAGCATGTAAAAAACCGAGCGCTGATGCCTCGGCCTCGAACATTGCAAACGTGTCGGGATGTACGTAACGCGTTACCGGCAGATGATGTCCGCTCGGCGCCAGGTATTGGCCAATTGTCAGCATGTCGACGTTGTGCGCGCGCAAATCGCCCATGACCTGCAGAATTTCATCATCGGTCTCGCCCAGGCCGACCATCACGCCGCTCTTGGTCGGGACATTCGGAACGATCCGCTTGAATTCTGCTAGTAGCTTCAGCGAATGCGTGTAGTCGGAACCCGGCCGCGCGTGCCGATACAAGCGGGGGACGGTTTCCAGATTGTGATTCATCACATCGGGCGGGGCCGCCTCGAGAATCTGTAGCGCGCGGTCGAGCCGGCCACGGAAGTCGGGCACCAGCACCTCGATGCGAGTCTCCGGCGCAAGTTCTCGGGTGGCACGGATGCAATCGACGAAATGCTGGGCTCCGCCGTCTTTCAAATCGTCGCGATCGACCGAGGTGATGACGACGTACGACAGCCTGAGTGCCGCAATTGTCTTGGCCAGATTGAGCGGTTCGTCGGCATCGAGCGGGTCGGGTCGGCCGTGGCCAACATCGCAAAACGGGCAGCGCCGCGTGCACTTATCGCCCATGATCATGAACGTCGCAGTGCCTTTGCCGAAGCACTCGCCGATGTTCGGACACGAAGCCTCCTCACAAACCGTATGCAGTTTGTGCTCGCGCAGGATGTTCTTGATCTCGTAAAAGCGCGTTGCAGGTGACCCGGCCTTGACCCGGATCCATTCGGGTTTCTTCAGAATTTGAGTGCTCGGTACCGGCGTGATCGCGAATCGCTTGAAGACCTTGCCGGTTTTTGCCTCGCCTTTTTTCTTGGCAAGATCGATCGCAGGGGGCGCAGGGTTCATCATCAGACCGCGATTCTAGCCAACGCGGGTGAGCTGATTTTCGCGGAGGGAGATAGATGCGCTTGCAATCGTGCGCTCAAGCAGGCAGCAACCTCGGCGCAAGTGGTGTGCACACCGAGCGTGGCGAGATCAACTACCTCGAGCCCGTGATAACCGCAAGGATTGATGCGGGAGTATGGCGTCAAGTCCATCGCAACATTCAACGCGACGCCGTGATACGTGCACCCGCGCGTGACCTTGACGCCCAGCGCTGCGATCTTCGCGAGGCCAGCGAATGGCGCTGGTGCGGCACTTTGCCACGGAGTAAACACCCCCGGTGCACCCGGGACGCGACGGCCCTCGATGCCAAACGATTCCACCGTCTGAATCACAGCCTGCTCGGCACGAAACACCAGCTCTTTGACGTAGATACCCATGCGACGCAGGTCCAGCAACGGATAGGCAATGACCTGACCGGGCCCGTGATAAGTCACCTGCCCGCCGCGATCCGACGCGATGACCGGGATGTCATCCGCGTCGAGCACATGCTCGCGCCGGCCCGCCTGGCCCAGCGTAAAAACCGGCGGGTGCTCGACCATCCACAGTTCGTCTTCGGTGTCCTCACATCGGGCCGCTGTGAATACGCGCATCGCCTGCCACGTGCGCGCGTAGTCCTCGCAGCCAAGTTGCCGAACGATCATCGGATGCCAATCAAAGGACCACTTTGGTCATCGGATGGCTGGTGAGCGCTCGATAGAGGTCGTCAAGTTGTTCGCGTGATGTCGCGCGAATCGTGGCGGTGACCGACAGATAGTTACCATCCTTCGACGTGCGCATCTCCAGCGTGCTGGGGTCGAAATCAGCTGCGTGCGCCTGCACGACTTCTACCATCGCCTGGGCGAATCCGTCGACCCGGCGGCCCATGATCTTGATCGGAAAATCGGTGGGAAACGTCAGCCCGGGAGGGCGTGGCGCTAAGTCCGAAGGTTTGGGTTCGTCACTCATACGTCCAATCCTTGTTCATCGGGTGCGCGCTTCGGGCGCGCATGCGGAGCTACGGCCTCGAAGCATTGCCCAAAGCTCGGCGTCAGCCTGCTTCCCCTGCTGAAACCACTGGTGCATGCTGCGATACATGGGGCCGGGTTTCCCGGAACCCACAGGTGCGCCATCCAGAGAAACGATGGCCAACACCTCCCGGCCAGACGAGCTCAACCAGATTTCGTCTGCCGTGCGCAACTCCTCCGCCGCAACGGGGCGGACCTCGGTCGCCACGCCGTGCGCTTGTGTAATCCGAGCGATCCCGTCAACCGTGATGCCTGGAAGAATTTGCACCGTCTTCGGCGGCATGCTGACGACACCATTTTTTACGACACTGATATTCGTGCTCGACCCTTCGGTAAGGAAGCCGTCGCGCACCATCACGGTTTCGCTTGCCCCCTGATCGATCGCGTATTGCTTCATCAAAACGTTACCGAGCAGCGACGTGCTCTTGATGTCGCAATGTAGCCAGCGCTCGTCGGCATGTGTCACCGCGGCGACGCCTTCCTCAATCTGTTCGTTCGAAATCAGGGGCCAGGGTGACGTGCTGACGAATACGGTAGGGCTCACGCCCGACGGAAACGGGTGGTCGCGCTTGGCAATGCCGCGCGTGACCTGCACGTACACCAGCTGCCGTTGCCATGGATTGCGGTCGATGACCTCAGCGGTCAGGTCAAACCATTGTTCGATGGTCAATGGGTTAGCGATACGGACTGCATCGAGGCTACGTTGCAGACGCACGAAGTGCTCGCGGATCTGAAAGGGGGCCCGATACGACCCGCGGTCATCTTGAAATTGGTCGACCGATATCACTTCATAGACACCGTCGCCGAAAATGAACCCGCGGTCGAGCACCGACACTTTGGCATCGCGCAAGGCGCACCATTCGCCGTTCAGATAACAGGACGCCTGCTGCCAGTCCTTTTCGGGACCGCTCGACATTTCAGCCACTGCGTTTTCCCCACCACAGCATGATCGAATCGTACGCGCGGCGGAGCAACCCACCGGCCTCGATGTGCGCAAGCGCTACCACCGGCACGTTGGCAACGGATCGTCCGCCGGCGGAAACCGTCATGTGCCCGACAGTCGCGCCTCGCTGCAGCGGAGCAAGCAGCGGATCAGTGCGTTCGATTGTTGATCTGAGTGGCTCGCTGCCGAGAGCGCGCAATTCATCGGATGGCACGGTAACAAAGACGTCTCGGTCCACCCCCACCGGTACGCTGCCTTGCTCGCCCTTCCACACGGGCGGATTTGCAAGCACGTCGCCACGGCGATACAGCTGAACGGTATCGAAAGCAGCGTATCCGTAGTTGAGTAATCGCAACGTTTCCTGCGTGCGCGCGCCATCGTTGAGTGCTCCAAGCACGACGGCCACAAGCCGCCGCTTAAATGTTCGTTGTCCCTCGCCCTGGACCCGTGCGGCAGAGGCGACTATTGACCAGCCCGGGGCGGCGAGCTGTCCGGTTTTCATTCCATCGATGTGCGGGTCGACCCATAACAGCCGATTGCTGTTCGATTGCGAGATGTTGTTGTACGCAAATTCACGCTGGGCAAACAACGCTGCGTGTTGCGGGTATTCAGCGCTCAATTGCAAAGCCAGAACCGCCAGATCCTCTGCGCTTGAATAATGTTGCGCATCCGATTGCCCGGTTGGATTTGCAAACTGTGTGTTTTTCATCCCAAGGCGCAGTGCTTCCGCGTTCATCCGGCCCACAAAAGCCTCAGTGCTACCCGCGCTGTGCTCCGCCAGGGCTACCGCGGCATCATTGGCCGATGCCGTCAGCATCCCGCGCAACAGCTGATCGACCGTTACCGGGCGACCGGGTTCGAGAAACATTCGCGCGCCGACTTTGCCGGGCGCCTTAAACGCCGTAGGCGACACGATGACGGTTTCGTCAAGCCGGATGCGATTTTCGTTCAGTGTGATGAACGCAACATAGGCGGTCATCAGCTTTGTCAGCGAAGCAGGTTCCAATCGGGCTGCTGGTTGATATGACGCCAGGCGAGCGCCGCTGGTGGCGTCGACCAGAACCCATGCGCGCGCAGCTAACGTCGGCGCCGCTTGCGCAGCCCCCGCTGGCGCGAGCCACGATGAAACAAGTGCAGCAACCAAGAAGCGGAGCATCGGGACAAGGAGAATTAGAGAGTCGGCAAGCTGCGCCGCTGCTGAAATCGACCGGAAGCGTTTCGGAAAGTTCGATTCGATTAAGCGCGCCGCCGCAGTGACTTCAAGTATTCCTGAGCCGTATCACGGCCGAGCGCTGATGAGATAAAGCGCTCGGCCTCCCGCACGCAGTATCGAAATTCTTCAATCGTGCGGCACCCTTCCAGCCGCATCGCAAGTGAATCGGCCGTGGGCCCAAGTCGCTCAGTCAATCCTCGAACTGCGCGGCGCTTGACTTCGTCGAGCGTAATCGGATTGGGGTCGCGCTCGTCGAAACCCTCGGCGGTTACAGGGCCAAGCGCAGCCGCACCTGCGCTGGATTCGCTTTCTCGTCCATAAACGGTGGGAACATCCAGCGCGCCAAACTGAGATACCCGCTGGATCAGCCCGCCGCTTTCCAAAGTCGCGACGACCCCCTCGATTTCACCGGGTTTGACGACGATCGATAGATCATCGATCGTGCGCTTGCCGTCGATCATGATCAGCACGCGACGCGTTGCCATAGGCAGCTGCGCGCTGCGCAACGAAATTTCCGCAATGCCGATGGGAGTCTTTGTATAGACGAGTGTGCCGTCCACTGATTCTCAGGTGCGCGCTGTGCGCTGCCGTTCCGTAGTGTCGTTACGCGGGTACTAGCCTCGCCGGCTTGCTCGGCCGCGGCTCAATCGCCTCGCCTTGGATAAGGTCTTTTTAGACAGTTTGCCGAACCGAGTCAATTGCAGGCATGCCTCGAATATGCGCCTTTATCAGGCGTTTTAGTACACCGAGGCGCCGGTGAAAGAAGTGATCGGCGCCAGGAACGACAACCACTGGCAAGTCTTGCGGGCGCGCCCATTCGAGCACGTCGCTCAGCGGAATCGTCTGATCAAGTTCGCCGTGGATGACCAGAGTCTCGGTTGCGACCGTAGGCATCGGCCACTTTCCTGCCGCGCAACCAATCAGCACGTTGATTGCAGGGGTTCTTCCCAACGCCGTGAGGGTCTGCGCTGCGCGCGCTGCGACATAACTCCCAAACGAAAATCCGGCCACTGCCATCGGCAGTTCCTCGTTAACGCGTAACTTCAATTCGGGTAGTTGTGGGAGCGAAGCAATGATGTGCAAAAAGTCTTCGGTCTCGCCGATGCCTTCGTCGTGCGCGCCGGCCGAAGCACCCACCCCGCGAAAGTTGGGGCGCACTGCGAGCCACCCGACGCCGGCGAAAGTTCGTGCGATCGTTGCCACGACTTTGTTATCGAAAGTGCCGCCGAACAATGGATGAGGATGCCCAATGTAGATAATTCCGGTCGGCGTTTCGGGCGGCCAATCGAGGCCCAGCTCAATCGGGCCGGCAGCGCCAACAATGACCGTTCTTGCAATCGAAGCCGGCACTTCAGTGCGCAAGTTCAAATACGCAGCCGATCGACCACTTCGCCCTTGACCAGATGGCGGTCGATAATCTCGTCGATGTCATGTGCGTCGACGTAGGTGTACCAAACACCTTCTGGATAAACGACGATGCACGGACCTTCGTCACACCGGTCAAGGCAGCCGGATTTATTGATGCGGATGTGTCCTTTGCCGTTCAGATCAAGTGCCTTGATCCGAGATTTCGCGTGTTGTTGCATGCCGGCGGCGTCGTGCCTGCCGCAGCACGCAGCGCCGTTTTCGCGCTGGTTAAGACAGAAAAAGACGTGACGCTCGTAATAGCTCATGCGCAAATTATAGGGTTGCGCTGACCGCGCGCGGACCGGTGGGCAACCAGAGCATGACCAGAGTGCCTGCGAGCGCAAAAGGCCAGAGAAGCGACAACCAGCGGGCCAAGGCGTTAAAGTTCAGAAGCTCACCCTGGCGCCAGTCGCTGATCGCGTCGATGTAGTACGGGTTGTCCGGTACCACGTTGACGGCAAGCAGCAGCGCTGCCACGGCGAGGATGGCAATGCGCGCCCGCCACACGCGGGGGCCGGCGCTGGCGGCGAACAGACACAGCGCGCCAATAGCGAGTCCGCCGAAAGCACCCGGTGTCAACCACGCAAGTGAACGCTCTGGTCCGAATTGCAGAGCATTCGCAAAGGTCTTGGCCAGCAGCGTGGCGGCGAGCAGCGCGAGTAGCAGTTTGATCCTGGGTGCCTGCCGTTGCATCGCAGAAGCAAAGCCCAGCCCAGCGGCCAGCACTGCAGCGGCTACGACAAACGCTTCTGCCAGTACAAACTCGGCGACGTCGAAATCTTCGGCCCAATCGTTCACCGGAAAAAGGCTTGAGGCGACCACCGGTAGCGCTGCAAACAACGCGCCGAGCTCTTGGCGAATGTCGCCGTTGCCAAACAACATTGGTGCGGGGTAGATCTGCGCCGCTGGCCACAGCGCGACGACCAGCAGCAGCAGCGAAGCGCGATCGCTGAACCACTGTCGGCGCCAGGCGACCAGGCGCCCTCGATCGATTACCGCGGAAGACAACGGCGCCGCGATTAACGCGCCCAGCAAAGCGCCCGCGGAATTGGTTAGCAGATCCAGGTTCGACGAGATACGGGTGGGCAGGAAACTTTGCATCGCCTCGATGGTGCCTGCCAGCAGAGTTCCACCCAGCAGCGCGAGGAGCACGACGGTCCAGCCGCGCGCAAACGGGTGTAGAGCAAATGCGAGCAGTGCGCCAAACGGAACATACGCAAGTACATTGATCGCAAGATCGAAATGGGTTACATGCGTCGGAATCGGTGCTGTCAAATACGCGAATGGGCTTAATCCAAGATCGCGCCACCGGCTCCAAGGCGCCAGCCCCGAGTAAATCAACAGCAACGCATACACAGCAAGGGCAGCGCGCGCCAGCCGGGACGAGCGCGGCGATGGTTGCGGATCAGGTGCGATGCTCGGCGAAGACATGATCGAATGTTATGCCGCTGGCGCGGCCGACCTGCCAAAGCGTTGCGTCAATACACATCGGACGCTCCGCTCGAGTGTTAAATTTGATCGCCAAGAACTTGATGATGCGGAATTCGCGGGTTGGACACAACGCTTCCCTCCACGGCACTTAAACCTAACGCGTTGAAGACGCTCGTGCCTGCGGAGATTGCGCACGCGCTTTCCGTCACGTGGCGAGGCCGCGTAAGCGTTGAAGCCGTAGCGACAACCGGCTCAACCAACGAAGATCTGATGCTGCGGGCGCGGGTCGAGCAGCCCGCAGTTTGCGTGCTGCGCGCGGCCGACGTGCAGACGCACGGCCGAGGCCGGCAGGCGCGGGCGTGGCGCGCAGCGTCTGGGGATGCGTTGCTGTTCTCAGTGTCCGTTCCGGTTGCTTCGTTGCCGCCTTCGTTGTCCGCGATTACATTGGCATGCGGAGTTACCCTTGCGGAATGCCTCGGATCGCATCACGTTGCCGTCAATCTCAAATGGCCCAACGACATTCGCGTCCGCGGTCGCAAGCTGGCTGGAATTCTGACCGAACTGGTGGTCGATCGCGTGGCTCGCTACACATTGGTGATCGGTGTCGGCATGAACATGCGGCTCAGTGAGGCAGAACGGCACGCGATTGGGGTTCCAGCGATCGGTTTAGAGGAATTACTACGGTCAACGGTTGATGGCGGTCGCGAGCAGTGGATTGGCCGACTCGGCAGCGCCATCCTGACTGCTGCTGATGAATTCATACGCGACGGCTTCGACCCGTTTTGTTTGCGTTTCAATCAATTGCTCGAAGCGCGCGGCGAGGTCGTCGACGTAATCGACGGCAATCAGAATGCGGCCAGCGGAAGGATCGTGGAGGTCGATCGTTTCGGACGGCTCATTATCGAAGCGGAGGGGGTTACCCGAAGCGTCAGTGTCGGCGACATTTCGCTGCGAGTAAGACCATGACGCTGTTGATCGATGTTGGCAACTCCTCTGTCAAATGGGCCGAGCTGCGATCAACCGGCGAACTTTCGAATCCGGGTCAGTATTTGCATCGTGGCGTCGACGATGTTGGGTCGCAGTTGATGGAAGAGTGGCGGCATGTGCCGCCGGGAACGGAGTTGGTCGGATGCAATGTCGCTTCACCCTCTGTCGAATCTGAGGTCGAAAAGGCGGCACGCACGCTTCGGTTGGGGCGGGTGAACTGGCTGAAAACGCAGACCCTGTTCGAAGGGCCGGTCAAGCTCGTCAACGGCTACCGTGATCCGGCGCAGCTCGGCGCCGATCGCTGGCACGCGATGCTGGGCGCATGTTTGATCGCGGTAAAACAGGCTGAAGCGCTCGTGGTGGTCAATGCGGGCACAGCAACCACTGTTGATTGCATCGATGCTGACGATCTGGAGGACGAGCAGGGTCGCGTACCCCGCCGATTCGTCGGCGGTGTGATTGCACCGGGTATACGTCTGATGCTCGAATCGCTGGCGCAGCAAACCGCAGGTTTGCCGGCCGCCGAGGGGGCGCCAGCCGACTTTCCGGACAACACCGACGCGGCGATCGTCACAGGAGTACTTGACGCGCAGGCCGGGCTGGTCCACCGAGTGTGGCACCGCTTCGCAGTGGGGCTCAGCGCCAGACCGCGGCTGATCATTACCGGCGGCGATGCTGGACGACTTCTTTCGCGCCTTTCGATTGAGGGGACCGCAATCGAAGATAATCTCGTTCTGCGCGGCGTCGCGTTGCGTGCGCGCGCGGAAACTTCTGCCCGCTCGATGGCCTAATGAAACTTGCATTTCTCGTCTTGCTGCTCGTGAATCTTGCACTGCTGGCGTGGCAGCAAGGGGCGTTCGGACATTTCTCCGATAGCGGGCGCGAGCCCGAGAGAGTCGCGCGGCAGATTGAGGCAGAGCGGTTCCGGGTTCTGAGCGAGAAAGAAGTTCAGAAGCTGCGAGAGCGTGCCGGCCCGTCGAAAGGTAGTGGCGGCGACTCGGCCATCGGGCAATAACCCGAGCTTTGTACCTGCACATGCTTCCGGCGGCATGTGCCAATTGGCCGATTACCGCCAGGGTTCGAGGTGTCGTCGTCGATTGGTGCGAGAACTTTCACTCGCAAAATCGCGGTTGTTCGCTACTCTCGCCTCTCTCACATATCGTCGAAGAGAACTTCTGTAGCTGTCATTTGCCTGAACGGAGGTGGCGTGAGTAAGACTGTATTGCACTGCATCGCGTCCGGTGCATCGACAGTGGCTGCCAGCGTCGTCGTATGCAAGAGTGCCTTGGCCGTTCCGGCGATGCAGGCTACGAGCCTGGCAGATCTTTCGCTCGAAGAGCCTGGCGATGTAGTCGTGACCTCGGTTTCGCGCCGCCGGGAACGACTCGCGGCTGCGCCGGCGTCTATCTACGTGATCTCGCGGGACGATATCCGACGAGCCGGGGTAACGAGCCTGCCCGGGGCGCTCCGGCTTGCGCCAAATTTGCAGGTAGCCCGCGCTGATACCAATCGGTACGCAATCACCGCGCGCGGCGCCAATGCGGTGCTGGCGAACAATGCTGATGGCCGCGTCCGCTTTGAGGTCAATGTTGCCGTGGCGGAGAAAAGCGGCGTACGGCTGAGCTCGAGATTGTTGACCGTCGCGATGCGGGTTCGACCGAGTTAGCCGACATGCTTGCGTATATCGCGACATCGATCCGGCGAAAGCTGACCTTTGTGATGCTGGGCACCGCAGTCGTTGCGTTGCTAGTGACCGCCAGCGCGATGATCGTCTATGAGGCTCGCACCTATCATCAGACGCGGGTGGATGACTTGGTAACTCAGGCCGACATTCTCGGAAGAACTTCGGCGCCCGCATTGACCTTCAACGACCCCGAGACCGCTCGAGAGAATCTGGCCGCGTTACGGCTGCGGCCACTGGTGACCGCGGCGGCGATCTACACCCCCGACGCCAAGCTCTTTGCCGATTTCGGGGGTCCCGATGTCCCCAGGCTCTTGCCGTCGACCAGCGGCCGCGAGGGCTATCGCATCGAAGGCGACCAGCTACTGGTGTGGCAGCAGATCCGCAAGAATGATCAGTTGCTTGGGACTGTGTACCTGCGCGCGCGCTATGAGCTTTTGGCGCGGCTGCAGAGCTATCTGGTCATTGTTGGCCTGGCGATGCTCGCAAGCCTCGCAGTTGCGCTTGCGGTCTCCTCCTGGCTGCAGCGCACGATCACCGAACCCGTACTGGATGTCGCTCGCGTGGCTCAGCAGGTGATGCAGCGGCGTGACTACTCGTTGCGCGTTCGGAAAACCAGCAACGACGAGGTCGGGATACTGGTCGATGCATTCAATGACATGCTCGCCGAAACGGATCGACGCGCGATGGCGTTCGAAGCGGCCAATGCGAATCTGCTCTACGAAATGCGCGAGCGACGCAGCGCGGAAGAGGCGCTGAAGATTGCAGACCAGCGCAAGGACGAATTTCTCGCAACGCTCGCGCACGAGCTGCGTAACCCGCTGGCGCCGATACGCAACGGGTTGCAGATTCTGCGCATGTCGAATGATGGTGCGGTCGTTGCTCGAGCAAAGGACATGATGGAGCGGCAGTTGCAGCAAATGGTCAGTCTGGTCGATGACCTGCTCGACGTTTCGCGCATCACGACCGGGAAACTGGTTTTGCGCAAGGGGCTTGTCCTGCTGCAGGAGGTGCTGCGCAATGCGATCGACGTCGTGCGACCCTTGATCGATGCCAAAAAGCACACGTTGACCCTGGGTATACCAACGGCCGACATCGAGCTCGACGCCGATGCGACACGCTTATCCCAGGTGTTTGCGAACATCCTGAATAACGCCGTCAAATACACCGAGCCCGGCGGAACGATTCTCGTGACCGTGAAGCAGGAGGGCAACACGGTTGAGGTGCGGGTTGCCGACACCGGCGTGGGTATCGATCGCGACAAGTTGGCACAGGTCTTCGAGATGTTCACACAGTTCGACGCTTCGATCGAGCGCACGCATGGCGGGCTCGGTGTCGGCATGGCACTGTCAAAGCAGCTGGTCGAGATGCACGAGGGAACCATTGCCGTCCATAGCGATGGCGTGGGCAATGGCAGCACGTTCGTGGTTCGGCTACCCGTCGGCGTGTGCGCTGTTCGCGCGGTTCCATTGGCGTCGAGCGCGCCGCGCCGGTCGACATCGAAACGCGTTTTACTGGTCGACGACAACCGCGACTTCGTGACCAGCCTGGCCGCCTTGCTGCAGCTCGAGGGCCACGACGTCAGGATGACGTATGAAGCAATGTCGGCCGTGACCGTTGCCGAAAACTTTCGCCCGCACATTGCATTCCTAGACCTGGGGATGCCAAAGGTCAGTGGATACGAGCTCGCACGCCAGCTCCGCGCGCAGGCATGCAACAGCGAGACGGTGCTCGTTGCAGTGACTGGATGGGATAAGGAAAAGGACCGTCAGATGTCGCGCGAAGCAGGTTTCGATCTGCACCTGGTAAAGCCGGTGGACCCCGACCAGATTATCGATGCCGTGCGGAACGCAGCCGCGGCACACTGAACAACGTTTAACGCCAGCGGTTGATCAAGTCGACTACACACCTGATCGGTTCGCCACGCAGATGCGTGCTGTGCGAAAAAGCAACCTGCAGCGCCGCGGGTCGCAAGATGCAGGCAACCTCGTCCGCAACGTCGTCGGTGATGTGCCATAGCATCGCGCCTGATACGCCGTCGAGCTCCGGAGACCATATGGTCACGCCGTCGATCCGCTCGGCAGTGCGCGAATACGCGTACCGGTCTGCGTCGATCGCACCGGTAAACAATACGAGCGGCTTGACGTAGATACGCCCATTGACGCGCCGCGCATTGCACGCGGGATAGCCGGCCAGTACGTAGCTGGAGGCGTCACCCGACCGCTGCATCGACTCGTCGGGGATTGAGCTCACCTGCCAGTTTTCGCACAACCTGTAAGCCAGCGGATTTGCAATCCACACAATCGCAACATCGTTGACCTGATGGCTGACTACGTGGACGCGTACCGAGCGCAATTTGATGCTGCGGCCGTCGCGCGGCAGTGCGACCGCAATGTCACCCTCACGAGCATGCTCGAAGATATGCGCCGCGGTCACCAGCCCTACGCGATCTCCGTCTCGCACCAGCGCCGCGGTGGCAAGCGGCTCAGCGCGGCCATCTTTAAATAGAGACAACGGAACCGCGCGTCGCAACAGCGCATCGCTGATCGCTTGAGCGCGTGCGGGCGATATGCGCGCGCCGACGCGGATCGGGATGGTTTCGACAGCGTGCCAAGGCATACCGCACGCTAACGCATTCCAAATGCTGTTAATTGATTCGCGAAACGCTTTCGGCAATCATTTCGCCCAGCCGGTTAACGGCTTCACGGCGCTCCGCGAGCTCTGTTTCATCCGGGGTGCGCTGCGGCGTGCCCCATACCGGTTGCGGGAAGTGCAGATCGTCGGCAAAGCGTGCGATAACGTGCCAGTGCAGGTGCGGGGTCAGATTGCCCAGGCTGGCAAGATTGATCTTCAGAGGATTGAGCACGGCACGCTGTGCGGATTCGACTGCGAATACCGTCTTCATCAGGCGGTCGCGCTCGTCCTGACGAAGCTCGGTCATCTCGCGCACGTGGTCGTTCCAGATCACGCGAACGTAACCGGGATAGTTGGGTTCGTCGACCAGCGTCACGCGCAGCCATTCGTTAGCCAGTACCAGCCGGCCACCCTCGGTCTTGCACAGCTCGCAATCGGCCACTCTCACCGGCTACACCAGAACGCGCTCGATACCGCCGTGGTTGGCGCGCTCGACGTACGCGGGCAGCCAGTCGGCCCCGAGAACGTGACGCGCCATTTCGACCACGATGTAGTCTGCGTCGATGTCAGCATCGTGGTTGTAGCGTTTCAGGCCTTGCAGGCACGACGGGCAGGACGTCAGCACTTTGACGTCGCCAGAGAACCCGTCGGCGCGCAACTTGTCGGCGCCGGCACGCACCTCTCGTTCCTTCCGGAAGCGCACCTGCGTCGCCACATCGGGGCGCGCAATTGCAAACGTACCTGATTCCCCGCAGCAGCGATCGTTGTTCTCGATCACCACGTTGTCAACGGTGCTGACCAGCGCATTGACTGTCTTCAGCGGCGCCTGCAACTTCATCGGCGAGTGACACGGATCGTGATACATGTAGCGCACGCCGGTGACGCCTTCGATCCGAATATTTTTTTCGAGCAAATATTCGTGGATGTCGATGATGCGGCAGCCGGGGAAGATCGACTCGAATTGGTAGCCCTGCAACTGGTCGTAACAGGTGCCGCAGCTCACCACGACGGTCTTGATGTCCAGATAATTCAGCGTGTTGGCGACCCGGTGAAACAGCACGCGATTGTCGGTAATGATCTTCTCGGCCTTGTCGAACTGACCCGCGCCGCGCTGCGGGTAGCCACAGCACAGATAACCCGGTGGCAGCACTGTCTGTACGCCGGCGTGCCACAACATGGCCTGCGTTGCCAACCCGACCTGCGAGAACAGGCGTTCGGAACCGCAGCCTGGAAAGTAAAACACCGCCTCGGTTTCGCTGGTGGTTGTTTGCGGATCGCGAATGATCGGCACATAGCGCGAGTCTTCGATGTCGAGCAGCGCGCGCGCCGTCTTCTTCGGCAGATTGCCGGGCATCTTCTTGTTGATGAAGTGGACCACCTGCTCGGTCATCTTCGGCCGGCCGCCGGTCGTCGACGGCGGGTTGCGCAC
>JACCYC010000015.1 GCA_013696665.1 Burkholderiaceae bacterium
AGCCACGCGCGTTAGAGCGGCGCATCAGTTCCCAATATTTGAAGTCGTTCGCCGCGAGGTCGCGCGCATCGGCGATGTCACCGGCGTAATACGGCAAGACCTCATCGCGAAAGTAAAACGACAAAACGCTGGAGACAGGCCGGCTATCTGCGGTTACCACGGTCATCACCTCGCACGCGTCGCCGAACTCGCGTTGCAGGGCTTCGAAATACCGTTTTGGAAATGGCGGTGTTCCATGCCGATGCGCATTGTCCGCGTACAAAGCAAAGAACCGGTCGACTCCGGGATCGATCTGGCTCATTAGGCCGCGTTGAATGCCCTTGCGAACCATTGCGCGCTGCTTGCGAGGAATCGCCTGCATGTTCGCGTCATCGTCCGCTGAGATCGGCTTTCGAAAAGTTACAAACAGATCCTGTTGTGGCCAGCTCGGCTCACACGAAACTCGGTCTCGAAGTTCCAGGTGGTCGGCCCCCAGCTCCTGCGCAAGTTCGGCCGCCGCTTCGTGCAGGGGGCCGCGCACGCTTTCATCGGCAACCGCCGCTCCGCCGTACACCGCAAAAGGCAGTGAGACCAGCGAGTGGCCAAACAACAGGCTTCTTACCTGCGCCAATGGGAGAACGCCTGCGATCTGCCCGCCCCGCTCGGCCACAAGGTAGTGCGTGCGATGTGCGAACACGCGCTCGATGATGTCGCGCCATTCAATGCGGTGAAAGAACGTCGCGTCGGCGCACGTTTGCACAAACAATGTCCATGCCGGCCGGTCAGACGCCGCGAACGGCCGCACCGACAACGGCCCATGAAGTACGCCGGGGGCGTTTTTCGCGTTCACGCTGCATCGAGATCGAAAACGCGATCCATCCGGTCCCACTGGAAATCGCTTAGCAAGCGTCGCAACCGTTTTTCGGTGCGATGCAGGTTGACGTAGTGTCGGAAGCGCGTTTTCAGGCCAACGCCCTGAATGCGTGGCTGCTGCGGATCGATCTCCCAGGGGTGGAAGTAGAAAATTGCGGGCTTCTGGTCGACCTGGTTGACACGGTTTACTGCCCAGCGCGACAACGCATAGGGCGCGAGCCTGAAGTAGCCGCCACCGCCGGCAGGGAGATTGCGACCAAAAACGCGGGCGGTGCTGACCGGAATTTCAAGTACACCGCCCTCGGTTCGAAACGGAAAACGCGGCGCCGCGGGCCAGCCATAGTGGTCGTGCTGAACCGGATAAACGCTCGAGCTGTAGCGGTACCCTGCCGCAGCGAGTCGGTCAAACGCCCACAGGTTTCCGTGACCGATTGAAAAGCTTGGCGCTCGATAGCCACGCACCGGACCGCCGGACGTATCTTCGAGTCTCTTTTTCGCGTCGCTGATGTCATCTTGAAATTGCGCAGGCGTTTGTTCGGACGCGCGCAGATGCGCGTGACCGTGACTTGCCACCTCGTGACCTTGCGCACTGATATCACGCACGATGCGCGGATAGCGCTGCGCCAGCCACCCAAGTGTAAAAAATGTCGCTTTCGCCTGATGGTGGTCAAGCAATTGGAGAATTCGTTCGATGTTGCGTTCGATACGACAAGGCATGGTGTCCCACGCGCTGCGGTCGATGTGCGGCGCAAACGCCGAGACTTGGAAGTAATCTTCAACGTCGATCGTCAACGCATTCGCAATAACGCCGGGCTTCACAGCCGAGGCGCCCCGGGCGCTCATCAGTGCACGCTCGCTTCGGAAGACGTGACCAACCACTGGGCCATGTGCGATGCGATGCGAGGCGCCGCGCCGCCATCCCAGTACTCTGGAATTCGACCGCGCTTGCCGCCGCCACGGATTACGTCATCCACCGCGGCCAGTATGAGACAGCGATCAATGCCGACCAGCGTGTTGGTGCCCTGGTCAACCGTGATCGGCCGTTCCGTGTTCGTCCGCATCGTCAGACATGGCACACCGAGCGCCGTCGTTTCCTCCTGCACACCGCCCGAGTCGGTCAGCACGAGCGCGGCGCTTCGCATCAGGCTCACCATTTCCAGGTAGCCCTGCGGCGGAAGGCACACAACTCGGTGCTGCTGCAGCACGCGGCTCAGACCAAACTTTTCGATGTTGGCCCGCGTGCGCGGATGAACGGGCCAGATCACCGGCATGCGCTGCCCGACTTCCCCAAAAATTGCAACGATATCCGCTAGCGTGCGTGGATCGTCAACGTTCGATGGACGGTGAAGCGTTACCGCGGCGTAGCCCGGTTGCGCACTGGCCCAAGCAGCATCGATCCCGACCCGGCCAAACAGCTCGAGCGCGGGGACAGCCCGGGGCAGTGCCGCGTGCAGCGAATCAATCATCAAGTTGCCGACAAACTGGATGCGATCTTTGCTGATTCCTTCTCGCACTAGGTTTGCCTCCGCGCCGCGTTCGGTCGTGTAAAGGACGTTGGCCAGTTGATCGGTCAACACGCGATTGATTTCTTCGGGCATCGACCGATCAAAGCTGCGCAGCCCGGCCTCGACATGCACTACCGGGATGTTCTTCTTCGCCGCCACAAGGCTGCACGCGAGCGTTGAATTGACGTCGCCAACCACCACCACGCACGACGGCTTAGATTGATCGATCACGGGTTCGACGCGCTTCATCACCTCGGCGGTCTGTATCGCGTGAGAGCCCGAGCCGACTTCAAGATTAATATCCGGCGCCGGCAGATCGAGACCGATGAACAAACGATCGTTCAAATCGAAATCGTAGTGTTGTCCGGTGTGAATCAACACCGCAGGCGGCATCGAACGGCAGGCCTTAAAGGCTCTCAGTAGCGGCGCCATTTTCATGTAATTAGGTCGCGCGCCGACAACACACAACACGGGACCGGCGGGGGCCACTTCACCTTCCTTTGGACGATCGAGCGGGTCCTCGAGTCTCCTCGTCCGGCAACGCTCGCTCCGGCTCGACAATGCCACGAACGACGTTTAACAGCCCATCGACATTGTGCTCAAGTTGTTCTATCCGGTCAGTAATCGCAGCAAGCGGTCGCGCTGCCACGCGGCCATTGCCGGAAGATTCGCGCTTTGTCGTCGCTGAATCTCGCTTGGGCACTACCGCCTCGATTTCGCGCCTGGACACCGCCGAGGGTGTTAATAAATCCGTACCCATCTCTTCCGCAATTTCCATAGCCGCAGTTGCAATGTCCGCCCGGGCTACCACGTGTCTTTCACCGAGATAGGCTGCCAGCAACACGCGACTGCAAAGCGAGTTGATACGGCGTGGCACCCCACCAGTAGCTCGATGAATCTCGATAAATGCATCGGCCTCGAACTCTGGATCATTCTTCCAGCCGACGAAACCTAGCCGATGCTCGACGTAGGCGCGCGTATCGACCTGATCAAGAGGCCCCAGGTGATATGACGCAATGACGCGTTGCCGGAACTGCTCCATTAATGGCGATCGCATCAGGATGCGCAATTCAGGCTGACCGATCAAAAAACTCTGCAGCAGCGCGTGATCGCCGCACTGGAAATTCGACAGCATGCGCAACTCTTCAAGCGAGCGTGCGCCGAGATTTTGCGCTTCGTCAACGAACAGCAATGCGCGCTTGCGCTCTTGAAAAGTCGTCAGCAGAAACGATTCAATCGTGGCAATCAACTGCGCTTTGCCTTCAACCTCGGCTCTGACACCGAACGCGGTCGCGACTGCGCGCAACAAATCGTCCGCACCCAGCTGTGTGCTGACAATCTGCGCAGCCACGACAACGCGCGGGTCAAGCTCATCGATCAACGCACGCACCAGCGTTGTCTTGCCGGTCCCGATATCACCGGTTATCACCAGAAAGCCTTCGCCCTGATAAACCCCATACTTCAGGTAAGCCAGCGCACTACTGTGGCCCTTGCTGCCAAAGTAGAAAGCGGGATCCGGACTTAGCTGAAAAGGCTTTCCGGTCAATCCGTAGAAAGTTTCAAACATCGCGGTCTAAAGCCGGCGCGCAAAGCCAACAAAGACGGCCGCTTCGTGGGTGTCGCGGCTTGAACTCGC
>JACCYC010000035.1 GCA_013696665.1 Burkholderiaceae bacterium
TGCTCGGCGCTCAACATCTTGCGAAAGTCGACGCGCTTGACCCTGACGACCCGGCTGTTCATCCCGGTCCGCCCCGAAACAAGAATCTGTCGGTCGTTGAATAGATCGAGCTCGCCCGTGAATTGGCCTTCACGGTGAATTGTCAGCACCACAGGCAGGCCATCGCGGTCGAGGTCGACAATTTCGATACTGCCCTCGAGCACCACAAAGAAGTCGACGCTGCGCTGGCCACGTTGAAACAGAACGGCTGACTTGCGCAAGCCCTGCTCGATGCCGTAGTTGGCTACGCGCGCGCGTTCTTCCGAGCCAAGCCGCGGAACGTTTGCGCTTCACGCGCGTAGGGTCCGTGGGATCAAACTCAGGGAGCGCTGCGCGCGCGGAGGGTAGTGCTGTCATCGATAAAGCGTACCCGAGCGCTTGATGCGCATGCTGTTAGTTAGACTCGGAGATTCAGCGAATACGAAGTGCGTGGTATGCGAGGGAGCCGGAACCTATGAGCGCACTTTCGGGGCCTATCGCAGGCTCTGTCACCATTGTGCTGATCGTCGTGCTGGGTATTTTTGTTTATCCCTGGCTTCTCAAGCGACGCTATGGAGAGTGGATTGTCGGGCTTGCCACGCTGTTGCTCGCGTCACTGTTCACTGCGTTCGAGCGCGGCGATTCCGGGAGCTTCGCAATAGCACTGGCTGCAACCTGGGCACTGGTGCCGGTGGTGGCGGCCTTGATCGTTTGGCGCATCGGGCGGAAATGACGCGGCCGCGCCGTGCTCGCTCTTCAAATTGATGCGGTGTGAGATATGAACTACTGGCTGATGAAATCGGAGCCCGACGAATGTTCGATCGATGACGCGCTAGCGGCACCTCGCGCCACGGTGCCGTGGACGGGCGTACGCGGTTACCAGGCGCGCAACTTTATGCGGGATCAGATGCAGGTCGGCGATGGTGTCTTTTTTTTTCACTCGAGCTGCGAGCAGCCGGGGATCGTTGGTATTGCTGAGGTGGCGAGCGCACCCTATGCCGATCCAACCCAGTTCGATCGCGACAGCAAGTACTTTGATGCCGGTGCCAAGCATGAAGCCCCGCGCTGGACCATGGTCGACATCAGAGCGAGAAAAAAAACGCGGGTGGTGGCGCTGGCCGAGTTGCGTGAGCACCCCAAGCTGGCCGAGATGATCGTCCTTAGGCGTGCCAACCGGTTGTCGATCACGCCGGTTACCACGGCGCAATGGCGCTACATCAACACGCGCCTGCTGAAGAGCAAGTAAACCACGATGCAACCCGTACCCGGCCCCGCATTTGGATCCATCTGCACCACAGGCGTGCGAAACACACCCTTCGGTACTGACCGCTGATGGATTGGGCGCCGGTAGCAAGCTTGATCGTGTTGGGCGCAGCCACGGGTTTTGTTGCGGGGCTGATGGGGATCGGTGGAGGCATGATCATGGTGCCATTTTTGACGGTGATCTTTACGGCACGTGGCTTCCCCGAAGAGCACATCGTGCATATGGCTATTGCCACGTCGCTGGCGACGATCTTGTTCACCTCAATTTCGTCCGTGCGCGCGCATCATCAACACGGAGCAGTGCTTTGGAATGTCGTCAAGGTGCTGGCACCGGGGATTGTGCTGGGCTCCGTCATCGGAGCGCAAGTAGCCGGCAAACTGCCAACAGCCTGGCTGGCGTTTGTCTTTGCCGTATTCGTCGGCGTGTCCGCAGTACAGATGCTGCTCGATCGCAAGCCAATACCTACGCGCGAACTCCCCCGCGCCAGCGCCATGTTCGGAGTAGGAAATGTGATCGGCTTCGTCTCCGCGCTGGTGGGCGCGGGTGGCGGCTTTATCTCGGTGCCGTATATGGTGTGGAGCAACGTGAAAGTGCACCAAGCAGTCGCGACTTCCGCCGCGTTGGGCTTCCCGATCGCGGCGGCGGGCACGATTGGATACGTGCTTGCCGGGAGAACCGAAGTGGGGTTACCGCAGGACACGATTGGATTCATCTACTGGCCGGCGTTGCTGACCATAGCGCTGGCGAGCGTGATAACAGCGCCGCTGGGCGCGCGCACCGCACACGCGCTCAATACGGCGCCGCTAAAGCGAATCTTTTCGCTGCTGTTGTTTATATTGGCCGGATACATGCTGTACCGGGGAATCCGCGCTTCGTAGCCTCGGTGCCGCAGTCGGGCGGTGAGCAGCGCCTGCCGCGGTACACAGTGCGCTGCTTGTTGCCGGATAATCGCCGGGATCGAACCAACACGGCTCGGTAAACGGGGACTGCGATGAATACCGAACAAATGATCGGCGCTATTAGCGATCCGATGGTGCGCGAGCTCGCGATGCGGGGGCAGACGCGCACCTTTCCGAAAAATGCGGTGATCATTAACGAAGGTGACCGCGGCGATTCGCTGTTCGTGATCCTCGCAGGCAAAGTAAAGGTATACGTTTCCGACGACGACGGGCGAGAGATGATTCTCGATACGTACGCAGCGGGCGACTACGTTGGCGAGATGTCGCTTGACGGGCGGCCTCGATCGGCGTCGGTAATGACTTTGGAGCCCACGACGTGCGCGGTCGTTACGCGCGACGAACTTCGCGCGGCGATCGCGCAAAACCCAGATGTCGCAATGACTTTGATCAGTACGCTGATCGACCGGGCACGCATCGCCACTGACAACGTGAAGAATCTTGCGCTGATGGACGTCTATGGACGCGTCGCTCGCCTGTTGTTGTCGCTGGCTAAGGAAGACGCCGGCAAGCTTGTCGTGCCAGAAAAGATGACGCAGCAGGACATCGCAGATCGCGTGGGGGCCTCGCGGGACATGATCAGCCGAATTTTCAAGGATCTGACCATCGGCGGCTACGTGACCATCGAAAACCGCCAGATCACAATCAACCGGAAACCGCCCTCTCGCTGGTAAATCGCGCGGAGAATCCCGCGGTCAGCACCCGGTGACCAATATCTCGGCCTCGTGAATATTCGACAGCGTGCAGGCGTAACCCTCCGCTGCGTGCGTGCGCGATCGGCTCTAACGTTCACTCATTCCTGCAATGCGGGGGCAACCCAGGAGAGTGCGATGCCGAGACTCATGTCATTTGAAAACGAGCGGACAGTGCAATGATTCCGTCCGAGTTGATGCGCATCAACGACGAGATCGTCGTCGTTCCACACAGTGCGGCGTGGACCGCGCGCTTCCGAATCGAATCGCAGCTGCTGCACGTTGCGCTTGCAGTGCTCAAGCCTGCGATCGAGCATATCGGCAGCACGTCGGTTCCAGGCCTGGCAGCCAAACCCATCATCGACATGCTTATAGGGGTTGAGTCGCTGACCGCATTCGAGTGTCAGTCCAAGCGCCTGGCGATTTTCGGTTATCAATATATTCCCGAGTACGAGCGCGCCTTGCCGGACCGCCGTTTTTTCAAGCGGGTGGTGAATGGCGTGCGTACTCACCATGTTCACGTGGTCGAGAAAAACGGCGTGTACTGGAAGCGGTACCTGAAATTTCGCAACAGCCTGCGCGACGATGCCTGGATGGCTTCGCGTTACGCAGAGTTGAAGCGCCAGCTCGCGGCGCGCCACAGCTTTGACCGCGATGCGTACACCAATGGGAAGACGGGATTCATCGAGGCAGTGCTCGCAATGCCACCCCGGGCGGCCACGAGCAGCACCGCAGCGCAGCCCACGCGATGGATTACTCCGTTGCAACAGCCCGAGAGGATGACAGCTTGACGCGCCCTGCGATGCCAGCCTCCGCAAAGGTCGACTTGTAGCGTTCGCGCAGCACGTTTTTCTGCACTTTTCCCATCGCGTTGCGTGGAAGATTTTCGACGAAGAACGTGGTCTTTGGAACTTTGTAGTTGGCAATCCTGCCCTTCAGTGAATCGACGACCGTCGCGGACTTCAGCACCGAATTTCGTTCCACGACGATCACCGCCACAACCGCTTCTCCGAAATCTGCGTGCGGAACACCGATCACCGCCGATTCCACCACGCCTGCCATTTCATCGATGTAGCCCTCGATCTCTTTCGGATAGACGTTGTATCCCCCCGAGATAATCAAATCGCGAGACCGACCTACCAGCGACAGATAGCGCGCTGGCGCAGCAGGCCCGCCAAAGTGGCCGACATCGCCGGTCTTAAACCATCCGTCTGCAGTGAACTCTTCGCGCGTCTTATCTGGCAAGCGCCAATAGCCGGAAAACACATTCGGTCCGCGGACCTGCACGCCGCCGGTGTCACCCGCAGAGCATTCATCGCCGGTAGCGTCAATGACGCGCACACCGACGCCCGGCAGCGGGACTCCGACGGTTCCCGCGATCGGTTGTCCCTGTTCCGGAAAATATGGATTTGATGCCAGCATCAGCGTTTCTGACATGCCGTAGCGCTCGACAATTCGATGGCCGGTGCGTTGCTCGAACTGCTGGTGCGTCTCGGCCAGCAGCGGCGCAGAGCCTGCGATGAAAAGCCGCATCGAGCGGCAATGTTCCGGTCCGAACGCCTTGTCGCCTAGCAGTCGCGTGTAGAACGTGGGCACGCCCATCATTACCGTTGAGCGCGGCAGCCGGTCGAGTACGGCATTCATATCGAATCGTGGCAACAGCAGCGTCTGAGCGCCGCCAAGCAGCGCTGCGTGGGATGCAACGAACAGCCCGTGCACGTGAAACAGCGGCAGTGCATGCAGCAGAACGTCCTGCCGACCGGCTTCGCGCTCGGCCCTAAACCCCCAGAACTCATCCAGCGTGAGCGCGTTAGAGACGAGATTTCGATGCGACAACATCGCGCCTTTGCTGCGCCCGGTGGTGCCCGATGTGTACAAAATGGCTG
>JACCYC010000061.1 GCA_013696665.1 Burkholderiaceae bacterium
CCGACCGATTGTTTGGCACGCTCGATCCACCTGTCAAAGAGCGGGATATTTTGCGCATCGAAGCGCCGTTGGGCACCTTCTTTCTGCGTGAAGACAACGTGCGACCGATCGTGCTGTTAGCCGGCGGCACCGGCTTTGCGCCGATCAAGGCGATTGCCGAGCATATATTCCATCAACGTATCAATCGGGGCGAGGGCGAGAAGCCCGCGCGACCCGTGCATCTCTATTGGGGCGTTCGAAGTGCCCGCGATTTGTATATGGCGCAGCTTCCCGACGCATGGGCTCGCGATGAGCCCAACTTTCACTATGTGCCCGTGCTGTCCGAGCCGCAGGTCGCCGATGCCTGGCGAGGTCGGACCGGCTTCGTCCATTGCGCGGTGATCGAGGATTTGCCGGATCTTTCGTCATTTCAGGTCTACGCGTGCGGCGCGCCTTTAATGATTGACGCAGCCAAACGCGACTTCGTTGGACAATGCGGGTTGCCGGTTGATGAGTTCTTTGCCGACGCGTTCACAACCCAAGCCGATCTTGTCAGCGCGTAGCAAGCCAGGCACCGCCCCACGGAGTTTGAAATGGCCAAACCGAAAGTATTCATTGACGGCGAGCACGGAACCACCGGGCTCGAGATTCGCGAGCGGCTTCTCGCACGTGATGACATCGAGCTTGTGAGTCTGCCGATTGAAGAGCGAAAGAATTCAGCGGCAAAGCGCGATGTCATTGACGCGGTGGACCTGGTGGTGCTGTGCCTGCCGGACGACGCCGCGAAAGAAACCGTGGCACTCACCGGCGACGGCGCGACACGCTTCATCGACGCCAGTAGCGCGCACCGCGTTTCCCCGGGATGGGTTTACGGCTTTCCGGAAATGACCAAGACGCAGCGGACAACGATTGCGACTGCGCAGCGTGTGTCGAACCCCGGGTGCTATCCAACCGGAGCCATCGCGCTGCTGCGCCCGCTGCGTGAACGTGAGATTCTGCCGCCAAGCACCTTGGTTACCGTCAATGCAGTGTCCGGATACTCGGGTGGCGGACGCCGTTTGATCGAGGCTTACGGGCGTATCGAAGGTCGCCCGGCGCCGATTGTTCTATACGGCCTCAATCTTTCGCATAAACATTTACCCGAGATGCAGACGATGAGTCTGCTCGATCGAGCGCCGGTGTTTTCTCCGTCGGTCGGCGATTTCATACGAGGAATGCTGGTATCAGTTCCGCTTCACACAGGTCAGTTTCCGGGCCGCGTTACCGGTGAAGCGCTGCACGCTGCATACGCGGAACACTATGCAGACGAACCGTTCGTGACGGTCCGGCCGCTGAATGACACATCGGCGCTGCGCGACGGCGCGTATCTCGAACCTGAGACGCTGAACGGAACCAATCAGCTCGAAGTGTTCGTGTACGCCAATGACAATCTCGAGCAGGCGTTGCTGATTGCGCGCCTTGATAACCTCGGCAAGGGCGCGAGCGGCGCGGCGGTGCAGAATATGAACCTGATGTTCTCCCTGCCGGAGCGCGCTGGACTGGCGGATTAGCCGGCCCGCCGATGTCTACAACGCCGGTCGTAAAAATTAGCAGAGTGATGCCTTGGCAAGTTCGTTAACTTCCCTCGCAGTCGAACACGTCACCACATACCGCTACCACAAGCCCGTGCGCTTTGGGTTGCATCGGCTGATGTTTCGGCCGCGGGAAGGACATGATGTTCAGGTCGTCGAAGCAGGCCTCGACGTCAACGTGCCGGCGCGCATTGACTGGATGCAGGACACGCAGTCGAATTCCGTGACGCTGGTCACGCCGCAGGCTGTCGCGGCCGAGTTAAAACTTGAATGCCACTTCAAGATCGAACATCATCGCGTGAACAGCGCGCAGGATCTCCCGCTTGCGCCGCACGCGCAGCGGTGGCCTTTCGACTACAGCGCCGACGAACGGTTTGACCTGAGTGCGATGCTCGAGCCGCATTATCCGGACCCCGATGGCCGTCTTTATGAATGGATGCGCCCGTACTTGTCGCGCGCCTCGCGCCCGGACACCAAAGAGTTGCTGATGTCGATGGCCGACGCGATAAAGAGCGGGCTCAAGTACGAGGTGCGTAACGAAGAAGGCACGCAAACGCCCGACCAGACGTTGACGCGCGGATCGGGCAGCTGTCGCGACTACGCCTTGCTGATGATGGAGGCCGTGCGACGCCTGGGCATGGCGGGCCGCTTTGTGTCGGGTTACCTTTATGACCCCGCGCTTGATACCGGGGCGAATGAAGGCGTGGTTGGCGCCGGAGCTACCCATGCGTGGCTTGATGTGTACTTGCCGGGTGCGGGCTGGGTGCCATTTGATCCCACCAACGCCGTTTTCAAAGGTACGAATCTGATTCGCGTTGCATTTGCACGCGACCCGAAGCTTGCGGCGCCATTGACTGGAAGCTGGTTCGGTAATCCATCTGACTACATTGGAATGGACGTCAAAGTTTCAGTGCGCCGCATCGAGTCTCAGGCGCCGGCGCGGCGCACGACGTCTGCTGCGAATGAGCGGTGACCAGCTCCTCGCGCTGATCATGTTTGCGTTCGCAGGCACGTTCACACCCGGGCCGAACACTACGATAGCGACTATCACGGGCGCCAATTTTGGCTTGCGCGCGGCTGTCCCGCACATGCTCGGTGTGCCGGTTGGGTTTGCGACGATGCTGCTGGCTGCCGCGGCGGGAGCTGCTGCAATAGTGCTTGCATTTCCCTTTGCAGCGCAGGTATTGAAATGGGCGGGTGTGGCCTATCTGATATGGCTTGCGTTGATGTTGGCCCGATCGAGCACTAGTGGCCTCGCGCAGTTATCAGGACCGTTCAAGTTACCGTTGACGTTCGTACAATCGGCCGCGTTTCAATATCTGAATCCGAAGGCCTGGATGCTTTCGGTGGCTACGGCCGGCGCATTCTTCGCTGGCGATTCACCGCTGACACGAGGTGCGCTTGCGGCGGTCGTATTCGGTATCGCTGCCACCGCCAGCATTGCTGTATGGGCGTCAATCGGCGCTGCCCTGCGCGGTTGGTTATCGCGCGGGGCGCGGTTGCGCATTTTCAATGTTGTAATGGGATTACTGCTGGGCGCCACCGCATTGTGGATGGCGCTCGCGCAGTGAGTCCGGCGGGCTCACTGCGCAAGGCGGACGTCAGTCGCGGTTGCCGCCGAAGATGCCGAGCAGCGCAAGCAGGCTCTGGAAAACGTTGTAAAGGCTCAGGTAGACGCCCAGAGTGGCGCTGATGTAGTTGGTTTCCTCGCCGTCACGCACGCGCTTCAAGTCATACAAGATGAAGGCCGAGAAGATGCCGATTGCAAGCACCATTAACGTCAGCATCAACGCGCTCGACTGAATGAAAAAGTTAGCCAGCATCGCAACGAACACCATTACGGCGCCGATAAACAGCCATTTTCCCATCGTCGACAGATCACGCTTGATGATGCTTGACAGCGAGGCCATGCCCAAAAACACGGCGCCGGTTCCCGCGAATGCCACCATGATCAAGCTCGTCCCGTTGGAGAGACCCAGCACGGCACCGAGTAGACGCGACAGCATCAGTCCCATGAAAAACGTAAAACCCAGCAACATCGGTACACCGGCAGCCGAATTCTTGGTTTTCTCAATTGCGAACATGAAACCAAACGCACCGACCAAGAACACCATCAGGCTGATGCCGGGCGTCATGGCACGTGCGATGCCCGTCGACACGCCGATCCATGCCCCCAGCACCGTCGGAATCATTGACAGTGCCAATAGCCAGTAGGTATTGCGCAGAACCCGGTTGCGCTCTACGACCGAGGCCCCCGCGCCGCGGTAGCCGGAAGTGGTTTGCAGACTTTCGTTCATGTGTATCCCATGTGGTTAAACAGCCGTTCGTTGATTCTAGTCCAGAGCAAGCGTGCGGTGAGGCGGTCCGACAACCGGCGACGCTCACTAAATCGGCTGGCGGCGCTCAAAACGGCGTGCGCCCTGCGTAAAGCCAGGCGGCCATCGCGGCCAGCACGGCTACTAATGCGGAACCGATCGAAATCCAGCGGCTGAAAACTGCGTCCCGCGCGCTGCGTTGCGCGTGCAGGGCAAACTTTTCAGCGGCGTCGGCGGCCCGCTGACGGCGGTTCTCGCGGTCAACCCGTTGAGCGATCTTGAGCTCTTCGCGCTCGACGTATCGGATTGCGGTGCGAATTGACTGCGGGTTTGTTCCGAATGTGCCGCGAGCCAGCGCTTCGTTGACCGCGCTGAGGCCACCATGCTGCCTGGCCCACGCTTCCACGTCCGAAAGTGTGTCGAACGAACCCATGCGTTGATCCCGAGCGCAATCAGCGAATGCGACAAGCTCGAGCGTAAACCGGTTGCGATCAAAAATCAGCACCTTCAACCCTCGCAATGTGTCAGCTCGGCAACGGACGTCGAACCAGGATGCGTGTCCGCAGGCAGCGCCGCTCGACCCAGCGCTTGCGCGCGCTGTCACCGACAAACAACCTAGGCGGCTTCTCCCAAATAAGCCTCTCTAACCTTCGGATCGTTCAGCAGCGACTTCGCATCGCCACTCAACGTGATCAGCCCGGATTCCATCACGTACGCTCGATCCGCTGCTTCAAGCGCAAGCCGCGCGTTTTGCTCAACGAGCAGCATTGGCACCTTACGCTCGGCCACCGAACGAATCACTTCAAACACTTTCTCCACCATGATGGGCGACAGACCCATCGACGGTTCATCGAGCAGCAGCAGCTTTGGCTGGCTCATCAGCGAGCGCGCCATTGCCAACATCTGCTGCTCTCCTCCGGACAGCGTGCCTGCAAGTTGCCTGGCGCGTTCCTTCAGCCTCGGAAAGATTCCGAACATGTGATCGATATCGCGCCGAATGCCGTCGGTGTCGTTGCGCACGAACGCACCCATCTGCAGGTTTTCAGTGACCGTCATGCGCGCAAACACGCCGCGGCCCTCGGGCACCATTGCCAGCCCCTTGACCAGCAGCTGAAACGACGCCTGCCCCCGCGTGGAAACGCCCATGTAGTCGATCTCGCCGCTCCACGCCTGCGTACCGGTGATTGCTTTGAGCGTCGTTGACTTGCCGGCGCCATTGGCGCCAATCAGGGTCACAAGTTCGCCGGCGCGCACTTCGAGGTCGATTCCCTTCACGGCCTGAATGCCGCCGTAGGCAACCTTGAGTCCTCGCACGCTGAGCACGTCGGTCATGCCGGCTCTTTCGTCGCGACGTTTGTGTGCGCCTTGCCGAGATACGCTTCGATGACCGCAGCACTTCGCTGCACGTCGGCCGGAGTTCCCACTGCGATCGTCTTGCCGTAGTCGAGCACCGTGACCCGATCGCAGAGCCCCATCACGAGCTTGACGTCGTGTTCGATCAGCAGAATCGTGATGCCGTCCTGGCTGATCGCTACCAGCAAGGCGCGCAGCGCGAGTTTCTCGGTCGCGTTCATGCCTGCCGCGGGTTCGTCCAGGGCAAGCAGTTTCGGATCAGTCGCCAGTGCGCGCGCGATTTCGAGCCGTCGCTGATCGCCATAAGCAAGGGTTCGCGCCTGGTAGTCGGCGTACTTCGCCACTCCAACGTACTCGAGCAATTCAAGCGAGCGTTGGCGGATCGCGCGCTCCTCTGAGAGGGTGGCGCGCGTGCGCAGGATCGCGCCGAGCGCGGTGGCCTTGGTTCTCACGTGACGGCCGACCATCACGTTCTCCAACGCAGTCATGTCCGGGAACAGGCGGATATTCTGGAACGTGCGCGCAATACCGGCGGCAGCGACCTTGTGCACTTCGTTTGGCGAATAAGGCTTGCCGTCGAGCTCGAAACTTCCCGAGTCCGGGGCGTACAAGCCCGTCACGACATTGAAGAACGTCGTCTTGCCCGCACCGTTTGGTCCGATCAACCCGTAGATCTGTCCGCGCTCGATCTCGACGGCCACATCCGAGAGCGCCTGCAAACCGCCAAAGCGCTTGTTGACACCCGCGACCTTGAGAACAATGTCAGCCACGGGCGCTAATTAACTTTATGCCGCAAGGCGAGAATGCCGCTGCTGCACTGGGTTGACGCCATGCTCAGGCGCCGGCCACAGCCCCTTCGGCCGATACAGCATGATCAATACCAGCGCGAGACCGTACAGCATCATGCGCAAGATTTCCGCTTCCAAAATGACTTTGCCGAACATGAAAATCTGCGCGGGTTCGACCGTGTAACGCAAGAATTCTGGCAATACCGCCAGTAGCACGGCGCCGAGAACCACTCCTGGAATGTGTCCGATTCCACCGAGCACCACCATCGCCAGAACGATGATCGATTCGTTCAACACGAAAGATTCGGGCGATACGAAACCCTGAAACGCAGCGAACATTGCGCCGGCAACACCCCCGAACGTCGCGCCAAGTGAAAATGCAAGCAGCTTGACGTTGCGGACGTTGATCCCCATTGCTTTCGCTGCAATGTCGTCTTCCCTGATCGCCATCCAGGCCCGGCCCAACCGCGAATCCTGCAGGCGCATGCAGACAACGACCGTGACAATCGCCAGCGCTAGGAAAAGGTAGTAATAAAGCACCAGCGATGACACCTCGTAGCCGAAGAAATTGATCGTTTTCGAAAAGGTCACGCCCAATGTGATCGGATCAATCAGCGTAATGCCCTGGGGTCCGTTGGTGAGATTGAGAGGCGAGTTCAGGTTGTTGATAAAAATCCGGATGATCTCGCCAAAACCGAGCGTGACGATTGCGAGATAGTCGCCGCGCAACTTTAATACCGGCGCGCCGAGCAGGAGTCCGAAAAACGCCGCGATCGCAGCACCGAACGGCAGCACCAGCCAGATCGGCAAATGCAAACCCGCGGGAAACATCTGCGCGATCCACGCAAACTGCTCGGTCAGATGCGGCGAAGCCAGCAGCGCGTACATATACGCACCGACGGCGTAAAACGCGATGTACCCAAGGTCGAGCAGTCCCGCGAAGCCGACCACGATATTGAGTCCGAGCGCCAGCATTACGTACAGACATGCAAACGCGAACACCCGAACCCACGCGTTGCCGAATTGCCCGGCGATCCACGGCAGCGCCATCAGGGTTGCGGCAAGCACAAAGGCGGCAATCCATGCAGCGCGCGGGTCCTTGCGCAAACGGGGAAGCAGCGGGCTCATGCGCGACAGTTCAAGCGAGAATCAGGCGCGATCGGCCACGCGTTCGCCCAGAAGCCCGGATGGCCGGAAGATCAGCACGCCCACCAAGACGAGGAAGGCGAAGATGTCCTGGTAGTGCGAACCAAGAATTCCGTTGGTCAGATCGCCAATATATCCCGCGCCCAACGCTTCGATGAGCCCGAGCAGCAATCCACCCACCATCGCGCCCGGTATGTTGCCGATGCCGCCAAGAACTGCCGCCGTGAAAGCTTTTAACCCGGGTGTGAACCCCATGAAGAAGTGCGCAGTTGAATACGTTGCCGCCCACATCACGCCCGCGACCGCTGCGAGCCCAGCTCCAATTGCAAACGTCAGGGCGATAACGTAGTTCGGGTTCACGCCCATCAAACCGGCAACACGCGGATTTTCTGCCGTAGCGCGCATTGCGCGGCCAAGCTTGGTGCGATTAACGAGCACCATCAGCGCGATCATGATCACCGCCGATGTGCCGATGACGAGCGCGCGAGTGGTCGTGATAGTCGCGCCGAAAATTTCTATCGGGCGATCGTCAAGCAGCGTCGGAAAGGTCAGAAAGTTTCTGCCCCACACGATCATCGCGAACGTCTGCAGCAGGATCGAAACGCCGATTGCGGTGATCAGCGGCGCCAGCCTCGGTGCATTTCGCAGCGGTCGATACGCTACGCGCTCGATGATCAGGCTGACCACAATGCATACCGGAATCGCGACCAGCACACCCACCAGCAACAGCAGCCAACCGGGTGCACCGACGAAGATCGGCTGCAGAAAAAGAATGGTCGACAGCGCTGTCAGGGCCCCGACCATCAGCACATCGCCGTGTGCAAAGTTGATCAGGTTCAGGATCCCGTAGACCATTGTGTAGCCCAACGCGATCAGTGCATACATGCTGCCTAGTACAAGGCCGTTAATGATCTGCTGCCAAAGAAGTTCCATCAGCGACCCTTACGGTTGACCAGCTTTGTAGTGACAATCATCGTAGCAAGGCACGGCCGAGGCCAAAAAAACGGCGCCACGCCGGCGCCGTTTTACTGGGTTAGCAACGACTAGCGGACAGTGGAAACGTACGACAGCTTGCCGTCCTTGACTTCAAATATCGAAATGGCGCCGTCCTTGATGTCGCCTTTCGCGTCAAACGCAACTTTGCCTGTCAGGCCGTCATAACTGGTATCGCGCAGCGCGGCGGTGATTGCGGCACGATCAGCCTTGCCGGCCTTTTTCATCGCCTCAACAATCACATAGACCGCGTCGTAGCTGTACGGCGAATACACCTGAACATCGGTGTTAAAGCGCTTCTTGTACTTGGCTACGAAGTCGCCACCCTTGGCAAGCTTCTCCACGGCCTCACCCGCGTTCGAGCACTTGAGGATGTCGGCGGCGTTACCGGCCAACTTGATGAATTCAGGCGTGCACGTGCCGTCACCGGCAATCAACGTCGATTTCATGCCCAACTGGCGCATCTGCTTTGCCATCGGCGCTGCGGTGGCGTCCATGCCTCCGTACATCACGACGTCGGGCTTCATCGAGCGGACTTTTGTCAGGATCGCGTTGAAGTCGCTGGCCTTGTCGTTCGTGAACTCGCGTCCGACGACCTTCAAGCCTTTTTCCTTGGCGAACTTTTCGAACTCGTCAGCGAGTCCCTGGCCATACGGCGTGCGGTCATCGATCACTGCGACCGTCTTGGCTTTCAATGGACCCGCGGCAAAGTTGGCGAGCGCGGCGCCTTGCTTGTCGTCGCGCGCGACAACTCGAAACGTGGTCTTGAAGCCCTGTTCCGTTAATTTAACGGCCGTTGCGGACGGTGAAACATGAGACAAATTGGCGTCTGAATACAGCTTGGATGCCGGAATCGTCGTGCCCGAGTTCAGGTGGCCGACCAGTGCGACGACGCCATCGTCGATCATCTTCTGCGCGACCAGTGTGCCGTCCTTGGGATCGGCCTTGTCGTCGCCGGTAACGAGATCAAGCTTGACTGTCTTGTCGCCGATTTTCACGCCGCCGGCTGCATTGATTTCCTCAACCGCAAGGCGTGCGCCGTTTTCGTTGTCTTTGCCCAAGTGCGCGATAGCGCCCGAGATCGGCCCGACGTGACCAATCTTGACGACATCAGCGGCAGGAGCGGCCGCGGCTTTAGCGGGCGCAGGCGCCGGGGTGGTAGACGCGGGTGGCGTCGCTTGCCGATTGCAAGCCGCCAGCGACAGGGCCGCGGCAACTGCAAAAGGGGTAAGTCTTAGAAGCGGGTGGTTCATGGATTTTCTCCTCGGCTGAATGGTTGTTTACCGACGCAATGCCCAGAGCGCCTGACATTCCAGGAGGGCGAGGCCGACGAACGGCGGAATTGTACTCACCGCGCAGAGCGCGGCAAGCAAGCATTGGTTATCGGTCGGTTAACGACGGAAGGGACAAACGCCAAACAGCCTTGTTGTGGCACGGACTTCGTACACTGCGCGATCTCAAAGTCAGCAATGGATAGCGGCCGTGCGGGTATTGGTTCTCGGAGCGGGCGTGGTCGGTGTGACGTGCGCCTGGTACCTACGCGCGGCAGGCCATCAGGTCACAGTTGTCGAGCGTCAGAACGGCGTCGCGCGTGAAACGAGCTTCGCAAACGGGGGCCAGATTTCAGTCAGCCACGCCGAGCCGTGGGCCAACCCGGCCGCGCCCGGCAAAGTCGCGCAATGGCTTGGCCGGGAAGACGCGCCGTTGCTCTTTCGACCGCGGCTCGACTTCGATCAGTGGGCATGGGGCGTTGCTTTCCTGCGCGAATGTCTGCCGACGCGGACCGCTGACAACACGCGGCAACTCGTCGCGCTGGCACTGCACAGCCGCGCTCTGCTGAAGCAGTTGCGGGCCGACCTCGCCCTCAACTACCACCACGTCGAGCTCGGCATTCTGCATTTCTACACGGCTCATGCCGACTATCAGGTGGCAAAGAAGTCAGCGGCGTTGATGCGCACGCTGGGTTGCGACCGCCGTTCCATTTCGGCTGCCGAAGCGCTGAGCCTCGAACCGGCGCTGCGATCGGTTGCGGCCCGGATCGTCGGCGCGGATTACTGCGCTGAAGACGAGTCGGGCGATGCGCACGAATTCACGATGCAACTCGCGCAACGGTGTCTGCAGCACGAAGTTAAATTTCACTTCAACACCACGGTGCACCGCTTGAGGATTGTCGATAGCCGCTGCCAGGGTGCCGAAGTGTTCCAGCAGCAAGGGTCCGCGCCAGGCGTGCCCACCGTGCTCGAGACCGACGCTGTCGTCGCTTGCCTCGGTGTGCAAACACCGGCGTTGCTCAAGCCGCTCGGGATTCGTTTGCAGGTCGTGCCAGCGAAAGGGTATTCGGCTACGTTTGACATCATCGATGCGGCACGCGCGCCTTCAATCAGCCTGACCGATGACGAGTACAAGATTGTGTTTTCGAGATTTGGAAACCGGCTGCGCGTAGCCGGCACAGTCGAACTCGGCGGCGTCGGTATCGAGCTCAACCCAGCCCGTTGTGAAGCCCTAAGGCGCCGAACCGAAGAATTGTTTCCGCGCGCGTGTGACTTCTCGCAGCCGCGCTATTGGGCGGGGCTGCGGCCGCTGACGCCATCAAACGTGCCCTACCTGGGCGAGAGCCGCATCAAGGGGCTTTATCTGAACACCGGCCACGGAACTTTGGGGTGGACGCTGGCCGCGGGGAGCGGAGAGTTGATTGCGAATCTTGTTGCTGATCGACCGACTGCGGTGCCGTTGCGATCATTGGTGGCGTGATTGAGTCGTCGCCTGCAATAATTTTTCGGCGTGTAAAAAAGGGCGCACAGGTGCGCCCTTTTGTGCCGGCAGCGTAAAGCTACATCGACAAAACCCACTTGGAAAGCGCCTGGGCTTCCTGCTCACTCACCTGCGGATTTGCGGGCATCGGAATCTGCCCCCAAACACCCACGCCACCTTCACGAATCTTCTTGGCGAGCGTCACCGGTGCGTTCTTGTCTGCCTTGTACTTTGCCGCGACATCCTTGTAGCCCGGACCTACGAGCTTCTTGTCGCTCGCGTGACACGCGAGACAGTTTTTCTGTTTGGCCAGTTCGGCACTTGCAAAAGCTGGCGTGCTAAGCGTCAGCATGCTGCACGCTGCGATCAGTGCAGCACCCGCGATTCTTTTGCTCATTGAGGACCCCATTTTAGTTCGGCCGGGGATATGCGGACAAATTTGTCCAGCGCCCGGCTTTGTCTTAAGTTTAACGGCAAAGCCTCCGTGCGGTTGACCGGAAATGCGCGTCGTAGGCAGCCCCGTCCGCGGCTATATTCACGCTCGGTACGTGGCAACGGGTGGGGCACCCATGTGGTTTATCTGGCTTGGCGTCATTTTGATCATCCTGAAAGTTCTGGAGATCAGCGTTTTCGCGGAAGTGTCGTGGTGGTGGATCGTGAGCCCATTCGGCGTCGGCTACCTGTGGTTCGAGCTGGTCGAGAAACGGCTCGGAATGGACAAGAAAAAGGCGTTCGACGAAATGGATAAAGCCAAGCGCGACCGCATCAAGAAACGAATGGAAGTCGACAAGAACCCGCGCGCGCGCCGGTAATCAATCGGGAATTTATGTTTGATTGATGCGCTAGCCGAACAGATTCGCGTCGGTGATTGCGCCTTTGCTCGCCGT
>JACCYC010000171.1 GCA_013696665.1 Burkholderiaceae bacterium
CGGGGAGGCCCTTCGCGGTGGGCCGACCCAGGCATCAATCAGCGGAATGGCGACGAACGCAATCAGCAGCGAAACCCAGGGCGCGCCGACGCTGACCCAGTGGAGCGGCAGCAGAGAAAATGCAGTGAGAAATATCAGGCCCAAAAGGCCGGCAGCAATCGACATGCAATCAATGCTGCTGCAATCGGGCGGTCACATCAAGCCCGAGCATCCGGCGAAATCGGTATCAAGTCACGCTGCCGCTTCGATTCGAACAGGCAGATGCCCGCTGCCACCGACACGTTCAGGCTTTCGACGTGACCCGCAAGCGGAATGCGTGCGAGCACATCGCAGCGTTCGCGGGTCAGGCGCCGCAACCCTGCGTCCTCCGCACCCAACGCCCAAGCCAGCGGGCCGGTAAGGTCGATGTCGAACAGCGACTGCGGAGCCTCGCCCGCGGCTCCGACGAGCCGAACACCGGCGTCACGCAGATCGTCCATCGCGCGCGCGAGGTTCGTCACCGTAATCAGTGGCACCGTTTCGGCAGCGCCTGCGGCGGCTTTCAGCGCGGCGGGCGTCAATTCGGCGGAGCGGTCGCGCGGCACGACCACTGCACTGACGCCCGCGGCGTCCGCGACGCGCAGGCTCGCGCCAAGATTGCGCGGGTCGGTAATGCCGTCGAGCAACAGCAGCAATGAAGTTGCGTTGATTCGATTGAGCACGTCGTCCCACGACACAGGCTGTTCGAGCTCGGCCGCCACCGCAACAACGCCTTGATGCGGCGCTTCGCCCGCCAGCGCCCGCAGCCGCTCGACATCTGCCGGCGTCGTTCGCACCCCGAGCGCCTTGGCGCGCTGCTGCAGATCGACCATCCGCGCGTCGCGCCGACGCTCATCGACGTACAGCATCTCGATTGACTCGGGTGCGTGCCGCAGTCGCGCGCCCACCGCATGAAACCCCGCCAGCACTCGCTTAGTCATCAACGACCGCGCTTCGCGGCTTTGACCTTGCTATCGCGGCCGCGAACACCCTTCTTGCCGATCTTGTGCAACTGACCGCGCCGTACCTGGCGACGTTCCACCTTCGCCTGGCGGGCGCGACGTTCTTCGACACTCTCGCCGCGCTTGCGCTCCTTGTCTTTCGACTCCGCAGTGCTTGCGGCCAACAGCGACTTGCGCGTGTCGCCTTTGACCAGCTTGAAATCGATGCGCCGCGCCTCCAGGTCTACGCGCGCAACCTGAACGGTCAGGCGATCGCCGAGCCGGTACCGCAGACCGGTGCGCTCGCCGCGCAACTCGTGCAGAGGTTCGTTATACAAAAAATATTCCGATCCGAGCTCGGACACGTGCACCAATCCCTCGATATAAAGGTCGTCGAGAACAATGAAGGCGCCAAACGGAACAACCGAGCTCACCGTGCCGGAATACGTTTCGCCCACGCGTTCCCGCATGTAATAACTCTTCAGCCATGCTTCGACGTCGCGCGATGCATCGTCGGCACGGCGCTCATTGGCGGAACACAACAGGCCGAGCTTCTCCCAAACGGCAATGCCTTCAACGACGGCCGCTGGGCGGGTGCTGTGCGCTACGCGCAGTGCAGCGCGCGCCGCGGCGGGCGCCGCGGCAGCATCCGGATTTGCTGACACCTGAGGCACGTAGTTCTGATGGGCAAGTACCGACTTGATCACTCGATGTACCAGAAGATCCGGATAACGCCTTATCGGTGAGGTGAAGTGCGTGTACGCCTCGTACGCAAGGCCAAAGTGCCCGGCGTTGTGCGGGCTGTAAACCGCCTGCTGCATTGAACGCAACATCACCGTTTGCAACAGCTGCGCATCGGGACGAGGTTTGATCTGCTTTAATAACTTGGCGTAGTCGGCGGGTTTCGGCTTCTCCCCACCGTCGAGCGTCAGACCCAATGTCTTCAGCAATGTGCGCACGTTGGCGAGTCGCTCGGGTGTCGGACCTTCGTGCACGCGGTACAAGCCCTGCTTCTTTGCACGCGCGATGAAGTCAGCGGTGCACACGTTTGCCGCCAGCATGCATTCTTCGATCAACTTATGGGCATCGTTGCGCGCGCGTGGAACGATCTTTTCGATGCGCCCGTTCGGATCGCACACGATGTACGTCTCGGTCGTGTCCAGGTCGATCGCACCGCGCGCCTCGCGGGCGCGCTTGAGCAATTCATAGAGTGAATACAAGTTCTGCAAATGCGGCAACACGCTTGCCAGCCGCTCGGCCTCTTTGCTATCGGGCGCAGACAGCGCCTCCCACACGTCTGTGTAGGTCAGCCGGGCGCGCGAATGCATCACAACCGGATAGAACTGGTAGGCATCGATCGCGCCCTTGTTTGAAATGACGCAATCGCAAACCATCGCGAGACGATCGATATCCGGCTTCAGCGAACAGAGTCCATTGGACAACTTCTCGGGCAGCATCGGAATCACGCGGCGCGGAAAGTACACCGACGTCGAGCGGTTCTGCGCCTCGACGTCCAGCGCATCGCCCGGTTTTACGTAGTAGCTGACATCGGCGATCGCGACGATCAGCCTCCATCCCTTGCGCCGGCCCGATTGGATCACAGGCTCGCAAAAAACCGCATCGTCGAAGTCGCGCGCGTCTTCGCCATCGATGGTGACCAAAGGCACATCGCGCAAATCGATCCGGCCATGCAGATCCTTCTGCGACACCTCGTCAGGCAGCTTTTCCGAGAGCTTGACAGCCGCTTCCGGAAACTCGTGCGGCACCGCGAACTTGCGCACCGCAATTTCGATTTCCATGCCGGGATCATCGATAGCGCCGAGCACTTCGATGACGCGGCCCACTGGCTGCACATAGCGCTGCGGCTGCTGAAGGATCTCAACGACAACGACCTGGCCGGGCTCGGCCGAAAGCGATCCGCCCGGTGGAATCAGGATGTCGTGCGCGATGCGCTGATCCTCGGGCACGACAATCGTCACGCCGCGCTCGTTAAGCAAGCGCCCGACGAGCTTGTTGGTGCGGCTCTCGATGACCTCGACAATCTCGCCTCCGGGCCGGCCGCGGCGATCTGCGCCGGTAATGCGGGCAAGCACACGGTCACCGTGCAGCACTTTGCTCATCTCATGCTCGGAGAGCACGAGATCGGCGCCACCGTCGTCACGGATCAGGAAACCGAACCCGTCACGATGGCCCTGCACCTGACCCGACAACAAATTGGCACGTGCTGCAACCAGCAGCAGCCCCGCGCGATTGCGCACGATGCGTCCCGCGCGTTCGAGTTCTTCGATCTGCCGGTTGAATTCAGCGTGATCCTCCGGAGGCAGCTCGAGCCGCTCGGCCAGATCAGCGGGCGTCAACGGCGCGCGCGCGGCCGTCAGTGTTTCTACGAGCGAATCGCTATTCATGCGATTTATTTTTTGATTCACAATCTCTTTCTCGTTCGCTTCGGGCGAACTGTTCACTTATTTGACTAGATGCCTGCCACCGCTAGAATTCGCCGCTTGCCCAGATGGCGGAATTGGTAGACGCACTAGGTTCAGGTCCTAGCGGTGGCAACACTGTGGAGGTTCGAGTCCTCTTCTGGGCACCAATGTTATTCAGGGGAGACGGCCTGTGGGCCGGCCACTTTTTTTTTCAATCGTTCGGCTAATTTCTCGGGGCCCATCGCGTCGTAGATCTCGAACGGTTGATGGATCCACGGATTGGTGGAAAGGTGTTCGACGAAGTAATCCGGTTTGAACGTCGAGCATGCCTTGTACCAAATGACACCGGTTCTCACTTCCTCAACCTTTGCGTAGCGCTCCTTTAAGTGGCTTACCACGCGCGCCAGCGTTACTCCCGAGTCCACCAGATCGTCGACCAGCAGCAAGTTGCCGCGCAGTGCGTCGCTGGTCATCGTGATGTACTCGCCGATATCGAGCTGCCCCTGGCGCGTACCCGCTGCCGCGCGATACGAGCTTGCTGCCAAAATCGCCAGCGGCACGTCGTAGATGCGCGAGATGACGTCGCCGACCCGCAGGCCCCCGCGTGCCAGACACAACAGCGAATCGAAGTGCCAGTTCGATCGGTGCACCAGCAGGCAAAGCTTTTCCACTAAACAGTGATACTCGTCCCAGTCAACATACAGATCGAACTCCGACTGGGTGGCACTTGTCATCAGTCGAGCGGGTGCCGCAGCACGATCGTCTGTTCGCGATCAGGTCCGGTCGACACCACGACGATTGGCACGCCAAGCACCTCTGCTAGCCGCTCGAGGTAACGCTGGGCTCCCGATGGGAGCTTGTCCCAGTGCTGCACACCAAAAGTCGATTCGCTCCATCCCGCAAACGTTTCGTACACCGGCTCGCAACGACTGACCGCTTCGGCACCATACGGCAGAATGTCAACGGACTTGCCGTCCATGGTGTAACCGGTGTTCAACATCACGCGCGGCAGGCCGTCGAGCACGTCGAGCTTGGTAATGCACAGGCCGGTGGTTCCGTTGAGCTGCACCGCCCGCTTCAACCCCGCTGCGTCGAACCAGCCGCACCGCCGCGGCCGGCCGGTGACCGATCCGAATTCCTGACCCTTGTTCCGCAGCTGATCCCCGGTCGCGTCCGTAAGCTCAGTCGGGAATGGACCGGAACCGACGCGCGTCGAATAGGCCTTGGTAATGCCGAGCACGTAATCGAGCCGCTGAGGTGCAACCCCGGCACCTGCGGCCGCAGCGCCGGCAACGGTATTGCTCGACGTCACATAGGGGTAGGTGCCGTGATCCACGTCCAGCAGGGCGCCCTGTGCGCCTTCGAACAATAGACGCGCTCCACTCGCCATCACACTGTTGAGCTTGTACGACACGTCGGTTATCAGGGGTCGTAATCGATCAGCCAACGCAAGTGTTTCGTCGATGACGCTGTTCGCATCGATCGGCTGAGCCGCTAAATAGTGCTCGAGAACGAAGTTATGCAGGTCGAGTGCTTCGCGCACTTGTTCGGCAAAGCGCGGGGCATCGAACAAATCCTGCGCGCGCACAGCCCGACGCGCGACCTTGTCCTCATATGCGGGGCCGATGCCGCGGCCGGTCGTTCCGATCTTGGCGGCGCCGCGCTTAATCTCACGCGCAAGATCAAGGGCCACGTGATACTGCAGAATCAACGGACAGTTGCCGCTGATCAAAAGCCGCGACATCACATCGACGCCAGCCGCCTCGAGTTCATCGATTTCGCTCAGCAACGCGGATGGCGACAACACGACGCCGTTGCCGATGTAGCAGGCCAGACCCGGCCGCAGGATCCCGGACGGAATCAGCCTGAGAATTGTCTTCTTGCCGTTAATGACGAGTGAGTGTCCGGCGTTATGCCCGCCTTGAAAGCGCACGACACCGTCAACGCTTTCGGATAGCCAATCGACAATCTTTCCCTTGCCCTCATCACCCCATTGAGTTCCGACGACTACAACGTTTTGCACCATCAGTGTTCCCGCCCGGCCTTATGTGCTGCAACAACGCTCCATTCATCGCCTCGCCGCGTAATGACGCGATCAAACACAAAATCGTCATCGCCTTGGCCGCGTGTTTTTATTTTCTCGCCCGGTAGCCGCTGCACCACGATCTCGCCGCCCGCGCGCAATTTGCTAATCAAGGCCCGTAGTTGTAAGTCGTCATCGGCAGGCGCGCGTATCGCATGCGGCGGACTATCCTCGGCAAGATCGGCCAACTCGCGCAGGTAAATTGAAAAGCCGACCGCCGGGCGCGCGCGTCCGAACGCTTTGCCGATGTCGTCGTAGCGACCACCCCGCAACACCGCATTCGGAGCGTCCGCGGTGTGCACCGCGAATGTAACGCCGGTGTGATAACGATATCCGTGAAGATCCAGAAGGTCGATCGACACGGCGTCGGCGCCGCACTGTGCAACGATCGCATCGAGATCATCGAGTGCAGCGGTGATCCTCGGCACGCTTGGAAGCTCGCGTCGAGCGGCTGCGAGCACCTCATTACCGTCGTTGAGTCGCGCAAGCGCAAGCAACGCGGCGCGCGCATCGCTGGGCAGCGCGACCGATTGTTGCCTCAGCGATGGCACGTCCTTCGCGTTCAACGAGCCGAGCAGCTCATCCACCAGAACTGCAGGAAGGTGCGCCAATTCTAGAATTCCACGAACGACGCCGGTGTGTCCGAGATCGACGCGGACTTCCTTCAAGCCCGCCAGATGAAGCGAAGCAACTGCCAGTTCGAGCAATTCAACGTCTGCGGCGACCCCGCCTGCACCATAGAGCTCGGCGCCCACCTGGAAAGGCTCGCGTGTCGCCAGCGGGTGTACCGGCCGCGCATGCAAAACACTGACGGCATAGCAGAGCCGAACCACGCCGTGGCGATTCAGAATATGCGCGTCAATGCGCGCCACCTGCGGCGTTGTGTCGGCGCGCACGCCGAGCAGCCGGCCACTCGATTGATCGGTCAACTTGAATGTGCGCAGATCGACGTCGCTGCCAGTGCCAGTCAACAACGATTCGGCGTGCTCGATCAGCGGCGGTATCACCTGCTCGTATCCGTAGCTGCGATAAAGATCAAGCAGCGCGCGGCGCAGATATTCGACACGCCGCGCCTCGCGCGGCAATACATCGGAGATATTTTCGGGTAATAGCCAGCGCGGCATGGCAACGCAACGGCGCCCTTTGGGCGGCTCGCAAAATATTGATCGAGTGGATTGAACTAACTCTGCAGCCAGAACAATAGCGCGCCGACGGCGATAGCGATCAGTCCAAAAAAGCGAATCTGTCCGTCGCTCAATTCGCTGAGTCGGCTGAACATCTGCCGCCACGCCTTAGGGGCAACCAGTGGCATGAGTCCTTCGAATATCAGCATCAGCGCAACCGCCAAGCCTAATAGCGACATCAGGCGCTAGCGACCCGAACCTTTCAAGGTTGATGAGCTGCCGGCCGGTGGATTCGATCCGCGCAAATATTTGAAGAAGTCGGACGATGGATCGACCACCAAAACATCATTGCGGCTTTTGAACGTCGTGCGGTAAGCCTCGAGCGTCCGATAGAACTCGGCAAAGCTGGGGTTCTGCCCAAACGCCTGCGCATAAATTGCCGACGCACGAGCATCGCCGTCGCCTTTGACTTTCTGCGCCGCGCTGTAAGCCTCGGCCAATAACACTTCGCGCTGCCGGTCAGCATCGGCGCGGATCTTTTCGCCTTCCGCCGAGCCAATCGATCGCTGCTCGTTGGCTACGCGCTTGCGCTCGGCCTGCATGCGGCCGTAAACGGATTCACTGATCTCCGGAACGAAATCCACGCGCTTTAAACGAACGTCGACGATCTCAACACCGAGACCCTTGACACTTTCCTGGACCGCGACGCGAATCTCTTCCATGGCCTTTTCACGCTGGCGCGAGGTAATCTCGTTAACCGTGCGCTTGTTGACCGCCTGATTCAAGGAATCGCGCACCAAGGTCGAAATGCGCTCCTCCGCGGACCGCTCGCCGGCTGGGAAACTGACGCGAAATGCACGAGGTTCGTTGATGCGCCAACGAACAAACGAGTCAATCAACAAATTTTTCTTTTCGGATGTCTGCACCCGGTCAGCGACCGGTGTGTCGATGGTAAGGATGCGATTGTCCTGATACTCGACGTTCTGCAGCAGCGGGATGCGGAAGTAAAGGCCCGGCTCCGTTACCACACGCACGATCTGTCCAAGCTGGAACACGATCGCGAAGTCGCGCTGATGCACAATGAAAGTGCTGGCGCGCACCACTACTGCGAGCAACACCAGGCCAATCACGGCAGCCACAATTCGATTCATCGATTCAGTTCCTGTCGGTTTCGATGTCCGGTTCTATCGCGCGTCCCGATCGCGTGTACGCAAATTTTCGCGTCCTCGCGTCTCAGGAACAGGAGCGGGTTCCGGCGTGTTAACGGGTGCCGGGCGCGGCACGGCAGCATCCTGAAGCGCCTGCTGCATCAGCTTATCGAAGGGCAAATACAGCAGCGGATTGCTGTTTCGCACGTCCACCATCACCTTGCTGGTATTGGCGAACACCTGCTGCATTGTGTCGATATAAAGTCTGTCGCGCGTGACCTGCGGGGCTTTCTGATATTCGACCAGGATTTGCTGGAATCGTGACGCATCGCCCTGCGCGGTCTCTACGACACGCGAACGGTAGCCATCGGCTTCCTGCAGCAGGCGAGACGCCAGACCGCGCGCTTTTGGCACAACGTCGTTTGCATACGCCTGGCCAAGATTGATCTCGCGTTCGCGATCCTGCCCGGCCTTGACAGCGTCATCGAACGCGGCCTGCACCTGCTCGGGGGGTTGCACGTTTTGAATCGCAACGGCCTGCACCAGAATCCCGGTGCCATACCGGTCAAGCATGTCCTGCATCAACCTGCGAGTTTCAACTGCGACGTCCTGCCGGGACTCATACAGCACCGAATCCATTGTCTTGCGGCCGACGACTTCGCGCATTGCCGATTCGGCCGATTGAATGACCGCAGCGGTCGGATTGCGGCTGTTAAACAGATAGTCTCGGGCGCCGTTGTCCTTGATCCGGAACTGCACTTCAAACTGTATGTCGACGATGTTTTCATCGTCGGACAGCATCAACGCTTCTTTCAGGCGCTCCGGACGGCCGCGCGTTCCGACCTCGACCCTGCGCAGCGAAAGGATGTCGACGTTCTCATTGGTCTGTATCGGCCACGGCAGCCGCCAGCGAAACCCGGGAGAGGTCGTATCTGAATATTTTCCGAATGTCGTTACGACGCCGACTTGACCTTCCGGAACTATATAAAAACCGCTACCCAGCCAGATCAGTCCAATAACCGCGAGCACTGCGGCCAGCCCCAGACCCGCGCCTTTGCCATTAGGCGTAAAGCCGCCGAACGGGCTTCCTTTGCCGCCAGACCCACCGCGCCGGGCCCCGCGTTTGCCGAACAGACTCGACAGGCGTCGATTGAAGTCGCGCCACAGCTCGTCAAGATCCGGCGGTCCGTCGCTGGGCTTTTGCGGTCGTTGCGGACGCGCTTCAGGTTCTCGACGCGGCTCATCCTTGCCGTCGTCGTTCGCGCCGTTAGAGCCGGCACCGCGGCCCCACTTGGGATCGTCAAGCGACATGGAAGTCAACTCTCGCTAATGCACGGCAAAAGCTGTGGGCTGCGTTGATTGTGAAGCCAGTCTGAGTAATCGTCATATTGACTCGCCGCGTTTGCACTAGGCGGCTGCGCTTGGCCAGGAAGGTGCGTCATCGTTTGGGTTCACGGCGTCGAGCGCGTCGTCTGTGCCTTCACCAGCGCTGCTGTCTAAACGCGCCGACCGCTCGACGAATTCAACAATCGCGCCGCGCAACGCTTCAAGCCCCAACCCCGATTGCGCGCTGACCGAAACGGCGACGATGTTATCACGCACATCGCGCTCTACCGCCGCCGGCCGTGCCGTCAAATCGATTTTGTTGTACACCACGATCGTCGGCACTTTGTCAGCCCCAATGTCTGTCAGCACACGCTCGACCTCGGCAATCTGTTCGGCCCGTGCCGGTGAAGCCGCATCGACGACGTGTAGCAGCAGGTCGGCTTCGGCAGTCTCATTCAAAGTTGACTTGAAGGCTTCGATGAGCTGATGGGGCAGCCCGCGGATAAACCCGACGGTGTCTGACACCACCGCCTCGACTTTGGAGTCGCCATTGATTCCAAGATGACATCGGCGGGCGGTCGTATCCAAAGTGGCGAACAACTGGTCGGCTGCGTACACACCGGCCTGAGTCAGCGCGTTGAACAGCGTCGACTTACCTGCATTGGTGTATCCCACCAGCGATATTGAAACGACGTCGTTGCGCGATCGTGCGCGACGGCGTGTACGCCGCTGTTTTTCGGATTGCTTCAAGCGATCGCGCAGGCGGCGAACCTTGACTCCAATCATCCGGCGATCGAGCTCGATCTGTTTTTCACCCGGACCCCCCGTCTTGCCGAGCCCACCGCGTTGGCGCTCCAAGTGCGACCAGCCGCGCACAAGTCGCGTGGACAGATGATCGAGTTGCGCGAGTTCGACCTGCAGCTTGCCCTCTCGGCTCTTGGCGCGGCGCGAGAAGATATAAAGAATCAGCGCAGTCCGATCGAGCACCCACAGACCTAATGTTTGCTCGAGATTGCGCTGCTGCGCAGGCGATAAAGCTACATCGAAAATAACCAGGCTCGCGTCGGCGGCGGTGGCTTCAGACTTAAGTTCCTCGACCTTGCCGCTGCCAACGAAGTAAGCAGCGTCCGGACGATCGCGGCGAACCGTCAGCAACGCGACCGGCTCAATATCGGCCGAGACGACAAGCTGTTTCAGTTCCTCGATTGCATCGGGATCGTCACGCCGCCCAATCGCGACGCTGACAAGCAGCGCACGCGTCGTTTTCGGAGCGCGCCCAGAGTCAATCTGAAAGACGACGCTCAGGCTTCTGGCTCCGCGGCGAGGTTCACAGGACGCGCTGGAACGACGGTTGAGATTGCATGTTTGTAAACCATCTGCGTCACGGTGTTACGTAATAGAACGACGTATTGATCAAACGATTCGACCTGACCCTGCAACTTGATGCCATTGACGAGATAGATCGATACCGGGATATGTTCCTTGCGCAATGCGTTCAGGAAGGGGTCTTGTAGTAATTGCCCTTTGGCAGTCATTTTTTTCTCCAGCGCTTTGACACGCTTGTTCGAATTAGGCCCGATTGGAGGGAGCCGAGGGTTTGATATCGTCTGTCGCGAGTGCTATCAATACATGGCGCTCAAACGTGCGAAATCAATGTAAAGCAAAAACCTTGCCTTGGCGAGCCGACGGAGACATGGTTGCGCAGCGTTGGTCAAGAGCACGTTGGACAACCGCATTCGCAACTTGTCATTCGGCGTACGGGTTTCTGCTAGTTCGAAATTCCACTCGCAGCGGCGTTCCGGTGAGCTCAAATTGTTCGCGAAACTGGCCTTCCAGATAGCGTCGATATGGATC
>JACCYC010000177.1 GCA_013696665.1 Burkholderiaceae bacterium
TCGGCAACGCGTTTATCGTCGGTGGCAACGTCGGAATGGTGGGAGCCGCGCTATTGGCTGCCCGCGCCGCGCTGCGAATCGGCGCGGGTCGTGTGTATGTCGATTGTGTCGGTGCCGCGGAGTTTCGCGTCGATCCGTTGCAGCCGGAGCTGATGTTTACCTCGGCAGCCCCGGCAGACCGTATGCAGGCACTGTGCATCGGGTGCGGCCTCGGAGACGACCCGCGCGCCTTGAACGCGCTGCAAAAATCGCTGCAGCAGTCAGCCGCCGTCGTGATTGATGCGGATGCGTTGAACCTGATCGCAAGTGATGCTGCCCTGAGTGCGCAATTGAGTGCGCGCACAGCGACCACGCTGCTGACGCCGCATCCCCTCGAGGCAGCGCGCCTTCTGCGCTGCTCTGTTGAGGAAATTCAAGCGGACCGCATCAATGCCGCGCAACGTCTTGCCGAGCGGTTCGGATCAATTGTCATTTTGAAAGGTGCCGGCACCGTCATGGTTCACCCTGACGGACGGTGCGCCATCAATCCGACCGGCGGTCCCGCGCTCGCCACTGCGGGAACCGGCGACGTGCTCGCCGGGTTGATAGGCGGACTGCTGGCGCAGGGCTTCGATCCCTGGCAATCGGCATTGGGTGGCGCCTGGCTGCACGGTCGTGCAGCCGATAGTGCGGGATTCGATGTCGGACTAGTTGCCAGTGAAATTGCGCCGCTTGCGGCGCGCGCTCTTGGCCAACTGCGCAGCGGCAACGCAGCGCGGGCCGCTCAATGAGTCATGCGGGCAATAGCAGGCTGCACGACGCGGCCGGCATGTAACTCGATCTGCCGTCCGCAGCGCCGCGCGATGTCGGGATCATGCGTTACCAGCAGCAGGGTTGACCCCCGCTCACGATTGAGCGCGAACATCAGGTCGATCACCGCTTCTCCCGTTGCAGCATCGAGACTCCCGGTCGGTTCATCGGCCAGCAGCAGCGGCGGCCGCAACACAAAGGCGCGTGCCAATGCAACTCTTTGTTGCTCGCCACCCGACAAATATTTTGGATAGTGCGAAAGACGCTCACCGAGCCCCACTCTTTGCAGCAAAGCGCGCGCCGCGTCGACGGGGCCCATATCGTCCGGCGACCTCCCGGTCAACTCCATCGGCAGCAAAACGTTTTCCAGAGCATCAAGGTGAGGCAATAGCTGGAAAGACTGAAATACAAACCCGACCTTCTCTGCGCGCAGCGCAGCCCGGCCATCTTCATCGAGCGCGAACAGATCGTTGCCGAAGATCTTAACGACGCCCGATGTTGGAACGTCGAGCCCCGCAAGGAGTCCGAGCAAGGTGGATTTTCCAGACCCCGATGCACCGACAATGGCTACGGTTTCGCCGGCATTGATCGATACGTTGATACCATCGAGAATCGTGAGACTGCCCGTGGCGTCCCGCACGATCTTGCAGAGGTCACGCGCCTCGACCGCTAATTCTTTTTTTTCATTCATCCGATGCGCAGAAAATTTCTAAGTGTGAGTTTGACCTTGGCGGCCTCGTGCGCGACCTTGTTCGGTGCGACCGAAATCGGTGCGGCCGGACTTTCTCCGCCCAGGGCGGGCCAAGAAAATTCAAGTTCGGTGATTCTGGTGCTGGGCGATAGTCTGTCGGCGGAATACGGTTTACAGCGTGGACAGGGCTGGGTTCAGTTGCTTGCAAACCGTGTACAGCAGAGTGGTCAGAAGTATAGCGTCGTCAACGCCAGCATCAGCGGTGAAACCACGAGTGGCGGTCGTACCCGCCTGCCAGCATTGCTAAAGCAACATCGGCCTTCCATCGTGATTATCGAACTCGGCGGTAACGACGGATTGCGCGGCCTGCCGGTGTCGAGGATGCAGGAAAACCTCGTAGCGATGGTGCGAGCCAGCCAGGCAGCGGGAGCGCAAGTGCTGGTCGCCGGAATCAGGATGCCGCCAAATTATGGGCGTGACTACACCGAGCGCTTCTTCGAAGCCTATGCGGCAGTCGCCAGGCAATACAAAACGGCGCTCGTTCCTTTTCTCCTCGAGGGATTTGCCGAGTCCGCCGACTTTTTTCAGCCTGATCGAATTCACCCGAGCGCGCGGGCGCAGGCAACCATTCTGCAAACCGTATGGCCGGTGCTCGAGCCGATGCTGACGAAGAAAGCATTGCGATGACGCCGAAGTAATGACGGGCGATCGTCTCGCGTGGTCCGAGCGCTCGTTGATATCCGCGGCTGAAGCGCTCATACAGCTGGCGGTTTTCGACTCGCTGATCGACGTGCGAAGCGAGACTGAGTTCGCCGAAGATCATTTGCCCGGCGCCATCAATTGCCCGGTGCTGACCGAGGCAGAGCGGGCCGAGGTGGGCACGATGGACCGCCAACAGTCGTCCTTTGAGGCACGGCGGCGCGGTGCAGCCTACGTTTCACGCAATATCGCGCGTCATCTTGAAACAGAATTTCATCTGAAGCCAAAGACATGGCAACCGCTCGTCTACTGCTGGCGCGGAGGCAACCGCAGCGGTGCGATGACGCACATCCTCGCCCGCGTGGGATGGCAGGCTCGGCAGCTCGAAGGCGGCTATCGCGCGTATCGCAGGCACGTGATATCCGAGTTGACTCTGCTTCCTGCGCGCGTGTCGTTCCGAGTCATTTGTGGCAGCACGGGCAGCGGCAAGAGCCGACTTCTGCAACATCTTGCTCGCGAAGGCGCGCAGGTGCTGGACCTGGAAGCACTCGCGCAGCATCGCGGCTCAGTCCTTGGTGGGTTGCCCACTCAGCCGCAGCCGTCGCAAAGGATGTTCGAGTCGCGCCTGTGGTCGGCGTTGCATGCACTCGACACCGGCCGACCCGTATTTGTCGAGTCCGAAAGTCGAAAGATCGGCGAGCTGCGCATACCCGAGCATCTGATGACTGCAATGCGCAGCGCCGAATGTATTCGCCTGGACGTTCCGGCTGCCGTGCGGGTTCGATTGCTGCGCGATGAGTATCAGCACTTCGAACGCGATCTGCCTGCGCTCAGTGCGCAACTCGATTGTCTAACCGCATTACACGGAAAGCAAAAAATCGGGCTTTGGAAGGGACTGGCGAATGTCGGCAACTGGGACACCGTCGTCGAGCAGCTGCTGGTCGAGCACTACGATCCCGCCTACCTCAAGTCAATCGATCGTAACTTCTCACGCGCGCGCGACGCTTCCGTGGTGCAGATCGACAGCGACTTGCAGGCAGATTTTCAATGTGCCGCGCGCGCGTTGACGCGCAGCAACGCGCCGCTGTAGCCGTTGTCTACTTCTGTTGCGTGGCCGTAGCCGGCGCTGCGCTGCTTTTAGCGGCGCCGGCACTCTTGCTCGAGTCTCCGCTCGTGCTCGATATTCCGCTCGTGCCCGCCACCGCTGCAGACTCTTCCGTCGCCACAGTTTTCAAGTCGGATCGCAAAATCTTGACGTTGTGACGAGCCTTCAGCGCCTCCGAGTAGCTCAGCTCCGTGGCGGCTGCGGCCTGCTGCGTGATGGCGCGTGTCTGCGCATCGCGCTGCGCCGGCGCAACCGGTTCGCTCGGCTTGGCCGACGCCACCTGGACGATAACGAAACCTGCGCTCGTAGCGCTACGAAAGTCGGTGCTGATTTCGGCGCCGACATACTGCGGCAACTTGTCCGCGGACGTTCGCAGCACCTCGGCTAGCGCTTCAGGCGGCAAATCCTGCGGCTGTCGGCGCGAAACCAGCTTCGGCGCGGAAAATCCAGCGTCGTTCGGCTCTTTGCGTAACGTCGCGAGGCGTTGTTCGCCCGCCTCGCGCGCCAGCCGGATTGCCTCACGTCGTTCCAGCACCTGGCGGATCTGCGGCGCTACTTTTTCCAGCGGCTGCACGGCGGCGGGGCGGTAATCGAGCACGCGCGCGGCAACCAGCGTGTTGCTCGCGACTTCAACAGCCTGCGTATTGCGCCGATTCTTCAGCGAGTCATCGGTGAAGATTGCTTCCACCATGCGCGGACCCAGGTGAGGTGCGATTCCACTACGCGTCAGATTGTCCGCGCTCTGCATCTTGAGGTTAAATTTGGCAGCAGCAGGCTGCAGCGAATCCGCCTGTTCGTAAACAAGGTTGGTAAATTGATCGGCGGCTTCGGTGTAGTACTTCTGCGCCTGCTGACTTCGAAGCTCGCGCTCGATATCAGCGCGAACCTCACTCAGCGGCTTGGCCTGCGCCGCCTTGATCTCCGTTACGCGGATGATGTGGAATCCGAAGTCAGTCTCGACGAGGTCACTGGTCTCGCCCTCTTTAAGGCGAAAAGCCGTCTCTTCAAACGGCTTGACCATCATTCCGCGCCCGAAAAAACCGAGGTCGCCGCCTTGCGTTGCCGACCCCGGATCCTTTGAATTTTCGCGCGCAAGCTTCGCGAAGTCCGCCGGGGCGGCCTTCACCTTTGCCATGACTTCATCAGCTTTCTTGCGCGCGGCAGCTTTGTCCGACGGCTCAGCCGCAATCAGGATGTGACTCGCGCGCCGCTGCTCCTCGGTTCCGAAGCGAGCCTTGTTTTGATCGTAGTACGCAGCGACCGCGGGTTCCGGGATACTGACCGCTGCAGAGACAGTCTCGGGCGACAGCACCAAATATTCGACTCGAACACTTTCGGGCGTTTCGAACTGCTTGCGGTTCGTCTGGTAATACTCGGAAACCTGGGCATCGGTCAGCGCAACCTTCGATGCAAACTGCTCAGCGGGGAAGCGAAGCTCGCGCACTTCACGCTGCTCAAGCAAGATTCGCTCGATGCGCTCGGTCACTTGCTTCGGAACGATGGTTGAGTCGATCAATGCCTGCCCCAGTGCCTGCTTACGCAAGTCGTTGCGCAGCGTCTGTTCAAAGACGGCTTCAGTTTGTCCGCGCGATGCCAGGAATGCCTTGTAGCGGTCGTAGCTGAACTTGCCATCCTGTTGAAATGCGGGAACTGCGGCAAGGAACTCCCGCAAGCGGTCGGTGGTAACAACAACATTGGTTTTAGCCGCCTCTCTAGCCAGCGCTCGATCAAGCACCAGCTGGTCGAGCACTGCGGCGCGCGCATCGGGCGTGTCGAGCAGCTTGGCGTCAAAGTTGGCTCCAAGACTTTGACGCATGCGCTCAATACGGTCTCGCAGCGCCGCGTCGTACTCCTGCTGGGTGATTGGAACACCATCGACCGTCGCGAGCGCGTTGTTCTGATCAGCCAGGTTGTTGTAACCCTGGATACCGAAGAACACAAAGGACGGCAGGATCAGCACCAGGATGAACAGCATCAGCCAGGAGCGGTGGGAGCGAACGAAATCGAACATGGCAGGAGACCCGACAGTGATTCACCAAAGCAAAAAGGCGAACTCTTGTTCGCCTTTTCAAGATATTTGGCGGAGTGGACGGGACTCGAACCCGCGACCCCCGGCGTGACAGGCCGGTATTCTAACCGACTGAACTACCACTCCCGCTGTCGGCTCCGTCGTTAATGCCAGTACTTGGTGGGTGCTGAGAGGCTCGAACTCCCGACCTACGCCTTGTAAGGGCGCCGCTCTACCAACTGAGCTAAGCACCCAGCGACTAACTTCGGAAGCGGATCAGTTTAGCGAATCTTTTAATGCTTTGCCGGGACGGAACTTCGGCACCTTCGCGGCCTTGATCTTGATGGCTTCGTTCGTGCGCGGATTGCGTCCAGTGCGTGCAGCACGCTTGCTCACCGTAAACGTTCCGAAGCCCACCAGCGTCACAGAGTTGCCGCGTTTCAAACTGCCGCGTATGCCTGCCAGGATCGCTTCGAGGGCCCGACCGGCCGCCGCTTTTGAAATGTCCGCTTGTTTGGCGATATGGTCGACCAATTCCGTCTTGTTCACTTAGGCACCCCCGTAATCAGACTGTCGCGTTCGCTTATTGTTGGGTTCTGCGCACGCCGCGGTGCATATTGCATTTATTCATTGATGTGTTATCGGCGAGGTGCGAGAAATTTGGGAAAGAAATTTCAGCGGGTATTCAACCGCGGCGCCAAATGAGTGTCAAGCGAAAGCTTGTGTAATGCAGAGAAGCCGGCGCACCATGCGGCGCGCCGGCAACTGATTAGTGCTTGACGACTTCTCCAACGGCAGGGTCCGCCGGTTTGACTGGCGCCGCCGCAGCTTCCTCATCTGTCAGCGGTACGGGCCGACGCTCGAGCGCAACCTCGAGCACCTTGTCGATCCATTTCACCGGAATAATTTCAAGTCGATTCTTGACATTGTCCGGAATGTCCGCGAGATCCTTGACGTTTTCCTCGGGTATTAACACCGTCTTGATTCCGCCGCGGTGAGCAGCGAGAAGTTTTTCCTTCAAACCGCCGATGGCGAGCACTTCGCCGCGCAACGTGATTTCACCAGTCATTGCAACGTCCGCCCTGACGGGGATGCCGCTGAATGCCGAAATCAACGCCGTTGTAATAGCGATACCGGCCGACGGTCCGTCCTTCGGAGTTGCGCCCTCGGGAAAGTGCACGTGGATGTCGGTCTTCTCGAAGACCTCATCCCGTAACCCGAGCCGCCGCGCACGCGAGCGCATCACGGAGCGTGCCGCTTCAACCGACTCTTTCATTACGTCACCCAGCGAGCCGGTGCGATGCACATTGGCTTTTCCTGGCATCGTTACGACCTCGATCGTCAGCAGATCGCCGCCAACCTCGGTCCATGCGAGGCCAGTGACCTGCCCCACCTGATTCTGCTTCTCGGCAACGCCGAACGTATAGCGCCGAACGCCGAGGAATTTGTCCAGGTTGCGCGCGGTCACCTGCACGCGGGTGTCCTGCTTTTTCAACAGCAGTTGCTTGACCACCTTGCGGCAAATCTTGCTGATTTCGCGCTCGAGCGAACGAACGCCTGCCTCGCGCGTGTAGTAACGAATGATGTCGCGTATCGCACTTTCCGCAATCGACAGCTCGCCGCTTTTCAAACCGTTTGTCTTCATCTGCTTTGGCAGCAAATGTTGCAAAGCGATGTGAACCTTTTCCTCTTCGGTGTACCCCGACAGACGAATCACTTCCATCCGGTCGAGCAACGCCGGCGGGATGTTCATCGTGTTGCTGGTGGCGACGAACATCACGTCCGACAGATCAAAGTCGACTTCGACGTAATGATCCTGGAACGTGTGGTTCTGCTCCGGATCGAGCACCTCGAGCAGCGCCGACGCAGGGTCGCCACGGAAATCCATCCCCATCTTGTCGACTTCGTCTAGCAGGAACAGCGGATTGCGCACGCCCGATTTGCCAAGGCTCTGCAGAATTTTGCCGGGCATCGAGCCGATGTAGGTGCGGCGATGTCCGCGAATTTCGGCCTCATCGCGCACGCCACCCAAAGCCATGCGGATGAACTTGCGATTGGTTGCGCGCGCGACAGACTGCCCAAGCGAAGTTTTGCCAACACCCGGAGGCCCGACCAGGCACAGGATCGGCGCCTTCAGCTTGTCGACGCGCTGCTGGACCGCAAGGTACTCGAGAATGCGATCCTTTACTTTCTCGAGTCCGTAATGATCATCGTCGAGCACTTTCTGCGCGTTGCCGAGATCATTGTTGATGCGGCTCCGCTTCTTCCAAGGCAGACCGACGAGCGTGTCCAGGTAGTTGCGAACGACGGTGGCTTCGGCTGACATCGGCGACATCAGTTTCAGCTTTTTCAGCTCGGAACCGGCTTTGTCGCGCGCGGCCTTCGGCATCCGCGCGGCCTTGATTTTCTTCTCGAGCTCTTCGAGGTCGGCACCTTCTTCGCCTTCGCCAAGCTCCTTCTGGATCGCCTTGACCTGCTCGTTCAGGTAGTACTCGCGCTGGCTCTTCTCCATCTGCCGCTTGACGCGGCCACGAATGCGCTTCTCGACCTGCAGGATGTCGATCTCAGATTCGAGCTGGGCCAGCAAATGCTCGAGCCGCTCGTTGATGCCGAACATCTCGAGAACCTTCTGCTTCTGCTCGAGCTTAAGCGGCAGATGCGCGGCAATGGTGTCGGCCAGGCGGCCGGCTTCGTCGATGCCTGCAATCGAAGTCAGGATCTCTGCTGGAATTTTCTTGTTCAGTTTCACGTACTGATCGAACTGCGTGACGATCGCGCGGCGCAAGGCCTCGGATTCGGCAGTCGACTGCTGCTCCGGAACAATCGGCAGCACATCGGCGGTGAAATGCTGCGGCCCATCGACGATGCGCTCGAGGCGCGCGCGCTGGGCGCCTTCGACCAGCACCTTGACGGTGCCATCAGGCAGCTTCAGCATCTGGAGAATATTGGCTACGCAGCCAATGTCATAGATATCTTCAGCGGCCGGCTCGTCCTTGGCGGCAGATTTTTGAGCGACCAGCATGATGCTTTTGCCAGCCTCCATCGCGCTCTCGAGCGCCTTGATTGACTTCGGGCGCCCGACGAACAGCGGAATAACCATATGTGGAAACACCACGACATCGCGTAGCGGCAGCAACGGCAGCGTCGTCGTTTCGGGAGGCAGAATCTGCGTGGTCATTCGAGTCGTTCCTTCAAGTGACTTTCAGAGCCATATGCGCCCGTGGACGGTGAATGCAAGAGCAGGATGATTCGCGCGAAATCAATCTAGCACGCTAGAGGCCCGCGCCGCGGGCGGAGCGCAATCGGCAAAGCCCGGAAAAGCAGGCCCATTGGCCGCCACGCATCAGCGTGGGGCACTGGCCACTTTTGGCTGATCGGAGTAGATGAGGAGCGGCTTTCCGCCGGTGATGGTGTTGTCGTCAACGACCACTTTGATAACGTTCTTGGAGCTTGGCAGGTCGTACATCACATCGAGCAAAATGCTCTCGACGATCGATCTCAGGCCGCGCGCCCCGGTTTTGCGTTTCAGGGCTTTGCGCGCAATCGCTTTCAGACCGTCGTTGCGAATCTCGAGCTCCACGTTTTCCATTTGGAACAGCCGGTGAAACTGCTTGATCAGCGCGTTCTTGGGCTCTACCAGAATCTCGACCAGCGCTTCTTCACTCAGTTCATCGAGCGTGGCAATCACCGGCAGCCGGCCTACCAGCTCGGGAATCAAGCCGAACTTGATCAGATCCTCCGGCTCGACGTCACGCAGCAGCTCCCCCACGGCGCGATCGCTCTGGCTGGTCACGCTGGCGGAAAACCCGATTCCGCTCTTTTCGGAACGGTTGCGAATGATTTTTTCCAGACCGTCAAACGCGCCACCACAGATAAACAGAATGTTCGTCGTATCGATCTGCACAAAATCCTGATTCGGATGCTTGCGCCCGCCCTGCGGCGGAACCGAAGCAATCGTGCCTTCGACAAGCTTTAACAGTGCCTGCTGAACACCCTCGCCCGAAACGTCACGGGTGATCGAGGGGTTATCACTTTTGCGCGAAATCTTGTCGATTTCGTCGATGTACACGATTCCGCGCTGCGCCTTCTCGACTTCGTAGTTGCAGTTCTGCAGCAGCTTTTGAATGATGTTCTCGACGTCCTCGCCGACATAGCCGGCTTCGGTCAGCGTCGTTGCGTCGGCGATCACAAACGGCACGTTCAACAGACGGGCGAGCGTTTGCGCCAGCAGCGTCTTGCCTGAACCCGTAGGCCCAATCAAAAGGATGTTGCTCTTGGCCAGCTCGATGTCATCCTTCGAACCCATGTGCTTCAAGCGTTTGTAGTGGTTGTACACAGCCACCGACAGGATGCGCTTCGCCTTGTCCTGGCCGATTACGTACTGGTCGAGGATGTTGCCGATCTCGCGCGGCGTGGGAAGGTCGGACTTTATTGCGCCGGAGCCAGTGTCCGCCGTGGTTTCATCGCGGATGATGTCATTGCAGAGGTCGATGCACTCATCGCAGATGAACACTGACGGCCCGGCGATCAGCTTTTTAACTTCGTGCTGGCTCTTGCCGCAAAACGAGCAGTAAAGGAGCTTCTCGCTCGAGCCCTTCTTTTCCGACATCTGGCGGTTAACCGTCCGCTATGGCTGTTCGCTTCGGCTGACAAATATCTTGTCGATCAGCCCGTAGCTTACGGCATCGTCTGCCGACATAAAGTTGTCGCGGTCGGTGTCTTTGGCGATCTTCTCGACCGATTGTCCAGTGCGCTCGGCCAGGATCTTGTTCAGTCGTTCGCGCAGATACAAAATTTCCTTAGCGTGGATTTCTATGTCGGCCGCCTGGCCCTGCACGCCGCCCATCGGCTGGTGAATCATGATGCGTGAATTGGGCAACGAATAGCGCTTGCCCTTGGCGCCGGCAGCGAGCAGAAATGCACCCATGCTGGCGGCAACGCCTATACAGATCGAAGATACGTCAGGTTTTATGAATTGCATCGTGTCGTAGATGGCAAACCCCGCGCTGACCGAACCGCCGGGTGAATTGATATAGAGAGAAATGTCCTTGTCGGGATTTTCGGATTCGAGAAACAAGAGCTGCGCAACCACCAGGTTTGCCGTCTGCTCGGTGACGGCACCGACGATAAACACCACCCGGTCGCGCAGCAGACGCGAGTAGATGTCGTAAGCGCGCTCGCCCCTACCGCTCTGCTCGATGACGATGGGCACCATGCCCAATCCCTGCGGCTCCATCGCGGAGCTCAACTGCGTCCTGCTGATTGACGAATAGTTCATCGGTCCTTGTGTCCCATTAGCTCATCGAACTCCACCGGCGTGTCGACTACCTTGGCACGTCCCAACACCCAGTTTGTTACGTTGTCCTCAAAAGCAACCGTTTCAAGTTCGGACAATCGCTTGCGATCAGATAAATACCAGTTGATCACATCCTGTGGCTTCTCATAGCTTTGCGCGATCTCTTCCACCAGCATGCGGATCTGATCCGGACGCGGTTGCAGGTTATTGGCACGCACCACTTCGCCCAATAACAGCCCTAGCCTGACGCGCCGTTCGGCCTGCGGCCCGAATAGATCGAGAGGCAGCGGTGCATCCTTTGCAGCTACACCACGCGCGATCATTTCATTGCGAGCGCCTTCGGCAAGCCGTTCCTTCTCAGCCTCCACCAGCGATTTCGGCACCTCGAAGCTGCTCGCGGCCAGCAGCGCCGACATCGCCTGCTCCTTGGTACGCGCCTTCAGGCGCGACGCAACTTCGCGCTGCAGATTGTTCGCGATCTCACTGCGCATCTTTGCAACGTCGCCGTCGGCTACGCCAAGTGACTGCGCAAATTCACCGTCCAACGGCGGCAGCACCGGTTGTTGCACCAGCTTGACGTCGACCTTGAAATCAACGCGCTTGCCCGCCATCGCCTTGGCGCCGTAATCGGCTGGAAAGGTCATCGCGAAAGTCTTGCTTGTGTCTGGGGTCATCCCGCGCACCGCAGCTTCAAACTCGGGAAGCATCCGACCCTCGCCCACCGTGAACTTGAAGTCACTCGCCTCGCCGCCTTCAAACGGCTGTCCGGCGCTGTCGCCTTCGGCATGCGTGCCCAAAAAATCGATCACGACAACGTCGCCGTCCTGCGCGGCACGCTGCACCGGCTCAAATGTGGCGCGTTGCTTGCGCATGATCTCGAGCGTGCGGTCGATCTCGGCGTCGCCGACCGATGCCATAGCGCGGTGAACCTCCACGGCTGATAGATCGCCGACGCCGATCTCGGGGTAAACCTCGAAAGTCGCTGAAAACGTCAGGTCAGAAGCCGTTGCGTCAGAGGTCGCGTCACGGGCATCGACGCTCCGGGGCTCCAGCCGAGGCTGCCCCGCCACCTTCAAATTACTCGCGGTAACCGCGGAGTTGAATGCCTCGCCGACCTTGTCGTTGAGAACTTCGGCCTGCACCTGCGCACCGTAATTTTGCGCAACCATTTTGAGCGGCACTTTGCCCGGCCTGAAGCCAGGCATCTTCATGGTGCGCGCCAGTTTTGCCAAACGCGTCTTGACTTCCTGATCGATCACCGCTGCCGGCACCGTCAGATCGACGCGGCGTTCAAGCGGCCCTAAAGACTGAATCGTTTGTTGCATGGTCAACCATTAAATGAAAATAGAAATGGTGCGAAGGAGGGGACTCGAACCCCTACGCCGGTGAAGGCGTCAGGACCTAAACCTGGTGCGTCTACCAATTTCGCCACCTTCGCGACGCGTGTTCCGCCAAGCGTACTGCGTGCCGCCGCGCTGACCCTGTCTGAACGTATAAGGCGACGAGGCAACGAGGGTGCTTCTGCGATCTGCGCCGATTCTAACGGAACGGTTGCGCACGTTCTGCAACGCAAAGACGCTGTGCTAGCTTCGTTACATGGGCGTTGATCACTACGAAAATTTCCCGGTCGCGTCGTGGCTGATGCCGCCGCAGCTTCGGCCGGCAGTGCGCGCGATCTACCGCTTCGCACGGACCGGCGATGACATCGCGGACGAAGGCACAGCTGCGCCGGCTGAGCGTCTCGCCGGACTCAACGAACTGAGCATGCAGCTGCGCGCGATTGAAGCAGGAAGCCCATCAGAGTGGCCCGATCTAGCGCATGCGATCAGCACGTATCAGTTGTCGCTGCCGCTCTTCGATGACTTGCTGTCGGCGTTCGCTCAGGATGTCACGACGCCGCGCTACGACTCATACGAAGCGTTGCTTGACTACAGCCGGCGATCGGCCAACCCGGTCGGACGTCTGCTGCTGCAGCTTTTCAGGCGCGACGAGTCCGCATTGCGCTTCGAGTCCGACGCGGTGTGTACCGGATTGCAGCTCGCAAATTTCTGGCAGGACATTGCCGTTGATTTCAAGAAGGGACGCGTCTATCTGCCGCAGCATGATCTGCAAGGCTTCGGAGTGAGCGAGGCTCAAATTGCTGAGGGCCGCGCCGATATTCAGTGGCAGAAGCTGATGCAGTTTCAGGTCGAGCGTGCCCAGCGTTTGTTGCTGCAGGGAGCGCCGCTCGCGCGAACGCTCGGTGGTCGCGTCGGACTTGAGTTGCGTCTCGTCATACAAGGGGGTCTGCGGATTCTCGAACGGATTGAACGAGTCAACGGCGACATCTTCACCCGCCGCCCTACCCTGACCGCGCGCGACTGGGCATTGATGAGCTGGCGCGCGCTGCATTTACGCGCATCAGCATCAGCAGCGTGACGCCAGACGAGTACTGCCAGGAGAAAGCCTCAGCGAGCGGATCGAGTTTCTATTACTCGTTCCTGTTTTTGCCCGCCGAGCGTCGACGCGCAATCACCGCCGTATATGCCTACTGCCGTGAAGTGGATGATGTGGTCGACGAAGTCATCGATCCTGCGGCTGCCGAGGCCACCCTTGGCTGGTGGCGTCACGAGATCGACGAATTATTTAATCGACATCCGACTCACCCGGTGACCCGCGCGCTCGAACCCTTTATCAGCGCGGACTTCGGCATATCGCACGAGCGGCTTACCGCCATTCTCAATGGCATGGCACTCGACCTCCGTCAAAACCGGATGCTCGACTTCCCCGCCCTGCAACGCTACGCGCACCTGGTGGCCGGCGTTGTCGGAGAAATTTCTGCAACCATCTTTGGCTATCGTGACCCGGCGACGCTTCAATATGCCGCGCGCCTTGGTCTCGCGCTGCAACTGATCAATGTGATTCGCGATGTGGGTGATGACGCACGGCGCGGCCGCATCTATCTTCCAATCGATGAAATGCAGCGCTGCGACGTCAAAGTGTCTGACGTACTCGCAGCGCGGTATGTCGACGGCTTTGTGCCGCTGATGCGGTTCCAGGCGGAGCGGGCGCGCGCTGTGTATCGCGAAGCCTTGTCGCTGCTGCCGACGGTCGATCGCAGGTCGCAGCGTGCCGGGTTGATCATGGGTGCAATTTATTCGACGCTGCTCACGGAGATCGAGCGCGACAATTTTCAGGTGCTTCATCAGCGCATTGCGCTGACGCCGCTGCGCAAGCTATGGGTGGCGTGGCGCACCTGGGTGTCAGGTTGAGCATACCGTTGCGTGTCGCGGTCGTCGGCGCGGGGTGGGCCGGATGCGCGGCCGCGGCGGAACTGGCAGCGCACGACGCGTCAGTCATTGTGCTCGAGGCAAGCGAAGAGCTCGGAGGCCGCGCGCGCCGATTGTCGCTACAGCTCGCAGGCCAGACACATACGCTCGACAACGGACAGCACTTGCTGCTCGGCGCATACACGGAGACTTCAGCATTGCTAAGCATATTGGGGGTGGAGTTAGACGCCGTCGTCGACCGACGCCCCTTCGAATTACGTTACCCCGATGGATTCAGGCTGCAAGCGTCCAGGGCGACTGCACCGTGGCATCTCGCGGGTGCGCTGTTGAGCGCGCGTGGTTTAAGCGCACGCGATCGCGTTGCCGTCGTGACGATGCTGCACGCGCTTAAGCGATCGAACTGGAAGGTTGGCGCCGATCTCAGCATCATCGACTTGCTGCATGAGCGAGGTCAACCTCCAAACGTCGTACGCCGTCTCTGGCGCCCACTCGCGCTCGCTGCATTGAACACTCCGCTCGATCGCGCCTCGGCGCAAATTTTCACTAACGTATTGAGAGATTCGATCGGCGCGGACGCCGGTGCAAGCGAAATGTGGATACCGCGGTCTGATCTGTCCGCAATGCTCCCCGATGCGGTGGAGCGCTTCGTTGTAGCGCGCGGTGGCGAAGTGCGGCGCGATGCAAGAGTCGACCGCATTACTCGCAGCGATCGATTTCAACTTCAGCTGCGCAACGAGACCATGGCAACGGTGCATGCGGATGCGGTGATCTACGCCGCACCTCCAGCCTATCTGGAGCGCATCACCGGGCCAAATGCTGCGCTGGCACCGCTCTATGAAACAGTTGCGCAATTCGAATACGAGCCGATCTATACCGTTTACCTGAAGTACCCGGCCGGCGTGCGCGTCCC
>JACCYC010000086.1 GCA_013696665.1 Burkholderiaceae bacterium
GCTGCGGCTTTTTGTCGCGGCTCATGGCGTGCGTGTCGGCGAAGATGAACACCCCGTGATCGCGGTCGATCACACCGCGCCGGCCACGCGCGTAGCGCGGAAGCCGGGTATGCCCGGTCGGATGGATATTGCGAGCGACGACGCGGTCACCCGCTCTGAATAGCGGCGCCACGTCTTCGTCGAGCCGTGCCGCGCGGCGTTTGCGCAGCAGCGCCTCGACTTCGGGCGCTCGCACAGCGCGCGCATCGCTTTTAGCGTCGGCGTGTCCTGTCTGCAGTTCTTGTGCGGTCACAAGCTCCTGCTCGACGAGCAGCTTCTGCAGACCGAACAGCCAGTGCTCGTAGTACGTCGTCGCGAGGTATTCGGCTGGCGGCATTTGCTCACGCGCGTAGCGGCTCATGTCGATGTTCCACTTACCGTGGAAACCGGACGCGAGAGTCAAAGCGAACATGCGCCTTTCCCAGTGCGAGTGGAATACCGGCTCGTCCTGCTCGATCTCGATCGGCCCGAGCCCGTGCATGCCCCCCATGTCGTGCGCACCGTTCATCAGACGGTCTGCGCGGGCACAGTCGCTTCCGCGACGCCAATCATCGCGTCGCGCGAGACGATCTGCGCCAGTTGTTCCTCTGTCCAGCCCTCGGTGCCCGCTGGACGTTCAGGCAGCACGAGGTACCGCAGTTCGGCAGTCGAGTCCCATACGCGTACCTCGACGTCCTCGGGAACTTCGCTCCCCAGTTCCTTCAGCACGCCGCGGGGATCGATCACGGCACGCGCCCGGTACGGCGCGGCTTTGTACCAGACGGGTGGCAGCCCAAGCACGGGCCACGGATAGCAGGAGCACAGAGTGCAGACGACCACGTTGCGAACCTTGCGCGTGTTTTCGAGCACCACCATGTCCTCGCCCTGACGCCCGAAGAAGCCGAACTCTGCAATCGCGTCGCCGGCATCAGCGAGCAGGCGTTTCCGGTACGCGGGATCGACCCAGGCGCGAGCCACGACGCGGGCGCCGTTGCGCGGGCCGACCTTTGTCTCGTAGGTGTCGATCAGCTCGTCGAGCGCCTGCGGATCGACGAGCCCTTTTTCGGTCAGCAGAGACTCGAGCGCCTTTACGCGCAGCGCGGGGCCGGAGAGCGGACGGTCGTGCTCGTGACCCTCGTCGCCGTGATGATGGTGTTCGTGATCGCTCATTTAGGAGGCCGCAGCGCTTGCAAGAAACACTACTCCGACCGCACCGACCACGGCGCCCACGGCAGACGAAACCGGACGCGCGCGATGCGCGCCCATCGCCAACAGGCGTCGATGCAACACCAACGCCGCCATCCCGATACCAAGCTGAACAAAACAAAAACCCATCAGGTAGCCGCCCAATGGCATCGGCTCCGCGCCGAATATCGATTCGGCGTAGGCGTGTCCGTGCAGTACTCCCGCGAGTGTCAAGCAACCGACCAGCCAGGAGAGCGCGATAGGGCGGTCGCTGATGACCACGGTGCCGATCAGGACGACTGATAGTGCCACCGCAGCTTCGCCTCCCGGCAGATTCAACTGCGCCAAATGCAGCACAGCGCCTAGCAGGCTTCCCAAGGTGAAGGCGACCATACCCCACATCCCACGCTTGATTAGACCCAGAAGAAATCCTGCCGCAATGATGAACGCCAGGTGATCAGCGCCAATGACTGGGTGGGCAAGCCCCGATAGAAGACCTTGCGCGAAAGTCTGCGGCAGTTGGTCCTCCATGAAGTGATGAGCCCAGGTCAAGCCGGGCAGCAACGAGAGCGTGGCCATGGGGGCGGCCCGGCGTGCGCGAAACCAGCGCAGCGCAACCGAAGTACAGCGCACGGAACGAGTTCGAGTCATTTGAATATGATTTGCATCTTAGACGACGAGCCCTTGCTTCGTTGCTAATCCTAGTTGAACAATTACTGCTATCACTCCAGCTTGCCGATCCGCTTCACCGCCTCGGTCATCACCTGTGCGTCGGCTTTCCAGTACGCGGCGAACTGCGGCGCATCCATGTACTCGATCGGGCTGCCCGCATTCAATATCGTTTGTTGCAGCGCTGGATCGCTCGTCAGCTTGCGCAGCGTCGTGCGCAGCTTTTCGATGACAGCGTCCGGCGTCGAAGCGGGCGCGAACAGCGCCGACCATTGAGCGAACTGCACGTTGTATCCACGCTCTTTTAGGCTGGGCACCCCGGGTAGTGTCGCCAAGGGTGCGTCACCCCAGTGCGCAAGCGCGCGCAGCCGGCCGGCGCGGATGTGCTGCAAGACGCTCGCCGGGCCGCTGGAAATGGCGTCGACATGCCCACCGAGTAAAGCGATGACGGCGGGCCCTGCGCCGGCGTATGGAATATGGATCATTCGAAAGCCAGCGGCGGACTTCAGCATCTCCATCGGCACGTGCATCGTCCCGTAGTTGCCCGAGCTGCCATAGTTGTAGGCCGCGGGTTTACGCCGCGCATCGCTGACGAAATCTTCGAGCGTGCGCCAGGGCGAATCCGCGCGAACGACCAGCACCGTCGGATCGGCCGTGATGCGACCGATGGGCTTGAACTGGTCGAGCTGGAACAACGGCTTGCGTTCGAGAATCTTGTCGGCCTCGGGCAGGATCGAGATCGACGACAAGCTCAACAGCAACGTATAGCCGTCACCGGCCGCGCGCGCCGCGTGGCCGATGCCGACTGCACCGCCGGCGCCGCTCTTGTTATCGATTACAACGGGCTGCTTCAGCTCGCGCGCCATTGTCTCGGCCACCGGCCGCGCCACCGTGTCTGCGACGCCGCCGGGCGGGAACGGAACGACCAGCGTAATAGTTTTGTCCGGATATTGCGCATGCACCGCGCCCGCAGCCAGCGAGCATGCCAAAAGCACAAGGCATTGTTGCAATGAGCGACGCATACATCCTCCCCTGATCATCTGCCAATGCTAGCGCGGGGCACTCCACCCCTCACGATTCGAGTCTCCGAAACGGCCTATGAACAGCGCGCGTTCGACGGTTTCCGCGCGTGCTACCGCTATGTGCCGCGTCGAAGTCCGCGCGTGCCACGTTAAACCAGCATTGCTACACGCCGGCAAGCACAAATTCAAAAGGCTGCCCGACGCTGTATCGCTGGTGTAAGTTCGCTTTTCCCGCAACGACTACTGCGTATGGCTGCTGCCTCGATCACCTCCGCTCCCTCACCGACTTACCTTTACTACCGCCACGCGCTGCCGGTGCGCATCATGCATTGGACGAATTTCATCGCGCTCACTATTTTGTTTATGAGTGGGCTGCACATTTTTAACGCCCACTCGGCGCTTTACTGGGGTGACTCGTCGTACTCGGGTCGTCCGCCGCTGTTTGAGATCACTGCGCGCCAGAGCGCAAATGGTGCACCGGTTGGAGTTACGCGCGTATTCGGGCGCGAGTTCGACACCACTGGGGTACTCGGCGTGTCCAAGTATGCGAACGGTGAGATCAATCAGCATGCGTTTCCTGCGTGGGCCACGATTCCCGGCGGCTACTCGCTTTCAATGGCGCGCGACTGGCACTTCTTCTTCGCCTGGATTTTCGTGCTCAATGGTGTGGTGTACGTTCTCTATTCCTTGTTCAGCCGCCACTTGAAGCGCGATCTAGCGCCCACCGGCAGCGAGCTGCGCCAGATTGGCACGTCGATCGTCGATCACGTCAAATTCAAGCACCCGAGTGGTGAGGAAGCGAAGCGCTACAACGTATTGCAGAAGCTTGCATATCTGAGCGTGATCTTCGTTTTGCTGCCATTGGTCATTCTCGCTGGATGGGCAATGTCGCCCTGGCTCAACTCGCTGATTCCCGGCTGGGTCGATTGGCTCGGCGGGCGGCAATCGGCGCGCACGATTCACTTTATCGTGGCGTGGTTGCTGTTCCTATTCCTCGCCGGGCACGTGTTCGAAGTGATCATCAGCGGCTTCTGGAATCACATGCGGTCGATGATTACCGGCCGGTATCGAATCAAGCCGGATGCCTGACATGAGATCAGCCGAAGAATCAAAACGCCGTTTCCTTCTCGGCGCAGGTGGCCTGAGCGCGCTGCTTCTCGCCGGGTGCGATCGGCTATCGGAAACGGAATGGTTTCCGAAAGTGTTGCGCACGCATGAAACGCTGAGCCGCAGCGTGCATCAGCTGCTCGGATCACGGCCATCGATGGCGCAAGAATTTACCGAGGCTGATGTATCGCCGTTTTTTCGCAGCAACGGTACCTCGATGCCTGAGGGTGAGGAATACAAGGCGCTCGCCAGAAGTGGCTTTGCGAATTGGCAGCTCGAAGTCGGCGGACTGGTCGAAGAGCCGACGAAGCTGTCATTGGCCGAACTGCGCGCCATGCCGCGCCGCACCCAGATCACACGCCACGACTGCGTCGAAGGCTGGAGCGCGATCGGTAAGTGGACGGGCGTGCCACTCTCGAACGTCCTGGCGTTGGTGAAGCCGCGGCCGAAGGCGCGCTATGTCGTTTTCCATTGTGCCGATGCGATGGGTGGCAGCCTGACGCCTGAGTACTACTACGAGAGCATCGACATGGACGATGCGCTGCATCCGCAGACGATCCTTGCGTACGGATTGAACGGCAACGATCTTCCGATACCGAACGGCGCGCCGATCCGCCTGCGAGTCGAGCGGCAGCTCGGCTACAAGCATGCCAAGTACGTGATGCGCATCGAACTGGTGGAAAGCTTTGCGAACATCGCCGGCGGCCAGGGCGGTTATTGGGAAGATAACGGCTATCAGTGGTACGCCGGCATTTGAGGGTATGGCCGCTTCTATTGAGACGGTCTACGGCGTGATGGCGCAACCGCCACGTTGGATGACAGCAAGCGTGCGGCGCTCCCCAATCGCGGCTCGGTCGTCATCGTCAAGTGCGAGCGGCCTGCACCGTGGCCGCTGCCGTGCTGCGTCTGTTCCACGCATATGAGCCGCTACCGCTCGATGCCTGGATCCTCACCCTCGAAATAGGCTAGATTCCCCTATGCGATTACTTCACACGATGCTGCGGGTTGGCGATCTGCAGCGATCAATTGATTTCTATACAAAGTCGATGGGCATGCAGCTGCTGCGCACGACTGACCGCCCTGAACAGAAGTATTCACTCGCGTTTGTCGGATTTGCTGAGGAGTCGCAGCAGGCAGCGATCGAGCTGACGTACAACTACGGCGTGACGAGTTATGAAATTGGCACCGGCTACGGCCACATTGCGATCGGGGTTGAAGACATCGACGGTGTCTGCGAGCGCGTTAGGACCGCAGGCGGCCAGGTGACGCGCGAGCCGGGCCCAGTCAAGGGCGGCACCACCGTAATCGCGTTCGTGCAGGACCCGGATGGCTACAAGATCGAGCTGATCAAGTCGGCAGGATGAACCGATGCGCGGCTCAGATGCCGCGTCGCGCGACCCGGCACTGCATCACCGTAAAAGGCTACGCACTAGCGCCCAGTCGGGCGAATAGCTGCATCACGCTTGGCCTGCTGCCGCATTGACCTCCGCCGGGTCGACACCGAGTTTGCGCGCGGCTTCGAGAATCTCGTTCCATGTGATTGCGTCGACTGGAATTCCGAGTGCGGCGCGTTGCGCGCGCATTTCACGCTCGGGTTCGCCCGCGATGCGCACCGGCTCGAAGCCTTCGCGCGCCGGCGATGCTTTGACCCAGTCGACAAACGCTAGCGTTTCCCGCTCGAAGCTTGCTCGGTCCGCGAGCGCCGTGGGGTCGATCAGCACGGTCAGCATGCCGTTCAGAATGCGTTTCTTTGTCACATCTTCGGAGTGGTGCGTCATGCCGGCGGCGAGTGCGCCACCGAGCAGCTCGCATAGCAATGCGAGGCCATAGCCCTTGTGCTCGCCGAAAGCGAGCAGTGCACCGAACGGCGGATTAACGCCGAAGCGCGGCTCGCGCGTGGGACGCCCCTGATCGTCAAGCAGGGAGTCGGGCGGCACGAGCTCGCCCT
>JACCYC010000108.1 GCA_013696665.1 Burkholderiaceae bacterium
TGTCTTCCTTGGTAACGCGGTAATGCTGGTCGCCATGCGCCGCGACCTGTGGCAGGTGCGTGACCGCCAGGACCTGCCGGTTCTGACCCAGCCGTTTCAACAAGCGGCCCACGGTATCGGCGACCGCTCCACCGATTCCCGCGTCGACCTCATCAAATATCAGAGTGGCCACCGGCGTGGCGCTTGCCGCAATCACTGAAACGGCGAGGCTTATGCGCGCGAGCTCCCCGCCCGAGGCGACTCGTGCGAGCGGTTTCGGCTGAACTCCGCTATGCCCCGCGACCAGGAACTCGACGTTATCAATGCCGTAAGTGCTCGGCTCGCCAGCGCTCAACAATACGTCAAAGCGTCCGCCGGCCATGTTCAGGTCCTGCATGGCACGGGTCACTTCACGGCTCATCTGCTTGCCGGCCTCAGCCCGCTTTCGCGACAGGCCTTGCGCCGATTGCTTAAGTGCGGTGAGTGCAATGGTTTCCTGGGTTCGCAGCAATTCGAGATCCCCCGCGGCAGACAGGGCGGCCAGCTGTTGCTGCGCGCTGCGCCAGATCTCTGGCAGTGACTCGGGCCCCGTTTTCAGCTTGCGTGCCGCCGAATGCAGCGCAGAAAGGCGTGCATCGACTTGTGTCAGGCGCGACGCATCGAGATCGGTGCGGTCGAGATAGCGGGTCAACGCGGTGACTGCTTCGTCGACCTGAATTCGCGCGGCATCAAGCAACTCTGCAATCGGAGCGATGCGCTCGTCATAAGTTGCAAGTTGCGTGATGCGCGTGTGCACCGTGCCAAGAAGTGGTAGCACGGAGGCGTCATCGTCCGTCAGCGTGTCGATGGCGGCGCGTGCGCCTTCCAGCAATCCAGCGGCGTGCGACAAGCGCTTGTGCTCGGCTGTGATGTCTTCCCACTCTCCGGGTTGGACGGCCAGCACATCGAGCTCATCGACGACCCAGCGCAGTTGCTGCTGCTCAGCAATCGCGCTTGCGGCCATCTTCTCGGCCTCTTCACGCACACGCAGCGCGCTCTTCCAGCCATTGAATGCAGTAGCTACGGCGCGACGATCGCTCATCAACCCTCCGTGTTCGTCGAGCAGCAGCAGCTGCGCAGCCGGTCGCAGCAGCGACTGATGCGCATGCTGACCATGAACATCGACAAGACTTTCTCCCAGCTCGCGAAGCTGGGCCAACGTGACTGCCGACCCGTTGACGAACGACTTGCTACGGCCCGAAGCGTCGATCGTGCGGCGCGCGAGCAGCACGCCATCGTCGCCGGCGAGTTCGTGGTCGCGCAGCCACTGTTGCACGTGGGTGCCGGGCCGAAATTCAGCAGTGATTTCGGCGCGTTGAGCGCCTTCCCGTACTACATCGGCATCGGCGCGCTCACCGAGAGCGAGCAGCAATGCATCGATCAGAATCGATTTTCCCGCTCCGGTTTCACCGGTGAGTACCGTGAATCCCGGTGCGAAATCAAGATCGAGCGATTCGACGATTACGAAGTTGCGGATCGACAAGGAAAGCAGCATTGCGATCTAACTGCAGCGGTAGAAACGCCTGCGCATACGAAGCCCGGCTTTACGCGCGCGAATGCCGATCGGTCGGCATCACACTCCAGTGCAACTTCTGCCGCAGCGTCTCGAAAAAGTTGTAGCCCACCGGGTGCAGCAACGTAGCGGCGTGCGCGCTGCGCTTGACCTGCACGATGTCGCCGGGTGAAAGCTGCTCGTAAGACTGCATGTCAAAGTGCGCCATCGCATCGCGCTCGTCGGTGATTTCAATTTCGATCACGACGTCATCATTCAAAACGATGGGCCGATTCGACAATGTTTGCGGCGCGACGGGCACCAGTAGCAGGCCCGCCAAAGACGGATACAGGATCGGGCCATCGGCCGACAGTGCGTACGCCGTTGATCCGGTAGGAGTAGCAACGATCACGGCGTCTGCGCGCTGGTTGTACATCGTGACGCCGTCCACACGCACCGTGTATTCGACCATTCCGCCGGTCACTCCGCGTGTGACGACGATATCGTTCAGCGCAGCTGCGCGGTAGGTCGCTTGTCCGCTGCGGCGAATTTCGCCATCCAGCAGCGAACGCCGGTCGGTTTCGTACGCTCCGCCCAGCATCGGCACCAGCACCTCGGCGATCTGCTCGAGCGAAACATCGGTCATGAACCCGACGCGGCCGTGGTTGATTCCAATCAGAGGCACTCGGAACGGAGCAAGTTGCCGCGCTATGCCGAGCATCGTGCCATCGCCACCGAGCACGATAGCAACGTCGGCCTGTGCTCCGATCGTGTTGACGTCGTGGCCGGGGTACTGGCCGAGCCCAACCTGGTCACGCGTGGCTGCATCGAACAGAACCGCAGCACCGGTGGATTCGACAATTCGAGCGATCGTCAGCAGTGGCTCACGGATATTTTCTGCACGTTGCTTGCCAAACAGCGCGACGTTGGTGAAAGCCCGGGACATCGATTGATTATGCAGGACACGCACCCTGGCTTGCGTACACTTTGGGACAGGAAGAAGAATGCTAGACGAACGCGCGCGTCAACTCCTCAAATCGCTGATTGAGCGTTATATCGCCGACGGTCAGCCCGTGGGTTCACGTGCGCTTTCGCGTATCTCCGGTCTTGAGCTGTCG
>JACCYC010000112.1 GCA_013696665.1 Burkholderiaceae bacterium
GGCGAAAACCCGGCGCGCGTCAGCAGCAGCCGTGCTTTGTGCGAGCCAAGCGGTGGCTCCGACGCGGCGCATGCGCTGCCGACCCACAGCATTAATGCGGCCAACACGCCGAGGACGCGCAGCATCACTGACCCGGCCCGCGGTTCGGCGCGTTGCCTCGATAGCGCTCGCGCGCTTGCTGAATCTGTTCACGCAGCTGCTGGCGTTCGGCCGGCGACAATTGACGAGGCGGCGGCGGATTCTGCACATCGCCCGGATTGCGATTGTTTTGCTGACGCTCGAAAAAGCGTTGCCGCATTGCCTGCCGTTCGCCGGGTATCACCTGATTGCGCATGTCCTGCTGCGGGTCGGGCATTACGCGCGGACGCATGGCGTCGACCGGCGCGGGCGGCGGGCCGTTGCCTCGCATGTCACGCGCCGGCGGGCCGAAGCCCTGCATCGACCGCACGCGGTCCTCCTGCGGACGCGCATTGCGCCATTGCTGGCGTTGTTCTGGCGTCATGCGCTCAATGCGCTCACCCCCATCGCGCCTTTGCTCGGGTCCCGTTGGCATTGCCCTGCGCTCAACTGCGTGTACCGGCACGGTCGCGCAGAAGCCTGCCAGCGCAAACGCGGCGGCGCCAAAGGCGCGAACAACGCAAGGCAAGCTGCGTAGATCGGATGAACGATTCATGATGTGCATGATATTTGTTCAAACGTCTGACCGCAGCATTTCGGCGCCCGCGGCATGAGGCGCGCGGGTAAATTCTGTAACACTTTGTTCGTGCTGGCCCGATGGAGCTGCAGGTTTCATAGGATCGCACCTCCGACCGACTGCCGATGAACCGCCATAAGCCTCCAAAAGTCCTGGTCGTAGACGACGATGCGCGTCTGCGCGACCTTCTGCGACGCTATCTCGGTGAGAACGGTTATTCGGTTTTCGTCGCTGACAGCGCGCAGGCGATGAATCGGTTGTGGCAGCGCGAGCGTTACGACCTGTTGATCCTTGACCTGATGATGCCAGGCGAAGACGGGTTGTCGATCATGCGGCGATTGCGTGGCGGGCACGATACGACGCCGATCATCATGCTCACAGCCAAGGGCGAGGATGTCGATCGGATCGTCGGGCTTGAAATGGGCGCCGACGATTACCTGCCAAAGCCGTTTAATCCGCGCGAGTTGCTGGCGCGGATCAATGCTGTTTTGCGCCGCCGCGGCCCGGACGATGCACCGGGCGCACCCGCCAGTGACGGCGAGCCCATCAAGTTCGGCGACTTCGTACTCGATCTCGTAACGCGAACCCTTACCAAAAATGGCGAGCCGGTTAGCCTGACCACCGGCGAGTTTGCTGTGCTCAAAACATTTGCGCGCTACCCCCGCGTGCCTCTGTCGCGCGAAAAGCTGATGGAAATGGCGCGCGGCCGCGAATACGAGGCATTTGACCGCAGCCTCGACGTTCAGATCTCGCGTCTACGCAAGCTGGTCGAAACCGACCCGACAAAACCTCGCTACATCCAGACTGTTTGGGGACTCGGCTACGTGTTCATTCCTGACGGCGAAACTTGATCCGGTTGCGCTCGCCGTCGCTCTTCTGGCGCACGTTGCTGCTGGTGTTGCTGCTGATTGTGGCAAGCCTTGCGGCATGGCTGCAAAGTTATCGAGTGCTCGAGCGCGGCCCGCGCGCCGAAACGATTGCTCAACAGGTGGTGTCGGTCGTCAACATCACACGCGCCGCACTGCTGTATGCCGACCCTTTCGTTCGAAGCGACCTGCTGGCGGAGCTTGCCGCCAACGAAGGTGTGCGGATTTATCCGCTCGAGCCCGATGACAAGGTTGTTCGACTGGCCGATGGGCCGTTGATCAAGCTGATCGAGCAAGCGATTGTCACCAAACTCGGCGCCGGCACGCAGCTGGGTTCGGAGGTCAACGGCGTCTCTGGGCTTTGGGTGAGTCTGTCGATGGCCGACGACGATTACTGGGTATTCATCACCCGCGACCCGGTCGCACGAACGTATGGCACACAATGGGTCGGATGGGCGTTGGTTGCGCTCGTGCTTTCGGTGATCGGCGCGGTCCTGATTACACGGCTGATCAACCGACCGCTGGCGCAGCTGTCGGCGGCAAGTGCACGCCTAGGTAGCGGGCATGATCCTGCGCCGTTGCCCGAAGTCGGTCCGATCGAGATCCGCACTGTCAACGAGAGCTTCAATCGAATGGTTACCGATCTTGGCAAGCTCGAAGCCGATCGCGCGGTGCTGCTCGCCGGCATTTCGCATGACCTTCGCACGCCGTTGTCCCGGCTTCGACTCGAGCTTGAAATGGCGCAGCTACCCGAAGAAACGCGTGCCGCAGCGGTTGGAGACATCGAGCAGATGGACGCAATCGTGCGCCAATTTCTTGACTATGCGCGCAAGGTGCCGCAAGCGCCCGCTTCCGAAGTTGATCTGAGCGCCGCAATAACGGCCGCGCTGCAGCGCGTGCGCATCGACGCCGAGCCGTCGGCCGAGGTTGAGGCCGATATTGCACCCGCCGTGCGTATACGCGGCCACGCAACCGAGATCGATCGTGCCCTCGACAACCTGCTAAACAATGCGATGCGATATGGACGCAACCCCGATAGCGGCAAGTTGCAGATTCATGTGTCACTGCAAACTGATGCAGACCGCGCCTCGGTGTGCATCAGCGACCGTGGCC
>JACCYC010000134.1 GCA_013696665.1 Burkholderiaceae bacterium
TAGATTTCCGCTGCCGGTGGAAGTGCTTCCAATCGCACTCGCGTATGCGTTGCGCGAACTGACCCGGTACGGTGATCCGAAAGTGCGCGCGGGCTTCACCACCGATAACGGAAACGCCATAATCGACATCCACCACGCGGTGATCGACGACGCGTGCGAGGTCGAGGCGGGCATCGACCGTATTGCCGGCGTTGTCAGCAATGGCTTGTTCGCGGCGCGCGGCGCTGACGTGTTGCTGTTGGGCACTTCCGATGGCGTCGTCGAATCCCGAAAAATTGCCGACGTTCCAATGTCGCGATGACGGCTGCAAGGCTAAGGGGGTACCGCCGGCCCTCGCTGTGGACTTGGATGTTGCGCGTTCTGGGGTGGACCATCGCGCTTGTGATTCTTGTCGCGGGGGCTTATGCACTCGCTGCGATTGTGCTCGGTGCAATCCCGGTGAACTCATCGTTCGTCCAGTCGCCGGAGGGTGTTTCGATTTACGTGCGTACAAACGGCGTGCACGCCGAGGTCATCTTGCCGACGCGCGAAGCTGGTGTTGACTGGAGTGTCGACCATCCACCCGCGCACATGCGAGGGCTCGCCAGGCCGCTCAAATGGGTGGCGTTCGGTTGGGGCGATCGCGGGTTCTTTGCTGATACGCCCACATGGAGCGACCTGAGGATGACCACGGCGCTGTCAGCGCTCAGCGGAACGGGTCCGGGGGCGATGCATGTTGAATACCTCGACTCGCCGCTGGCGTACAAGGCGTTCGAGATCAAGGTCAGCCGCGATCAATACGCCCGACTCGTTGCGAACATCCGCTCCTCGTTTGCGCGCGATGCCGCAGGGCGCCCGCAGCGCGCTAACGTGCGTGGCTATTTTGCCTACGATGCTTTTTACGAGGCCAGCACCCGCTACCGTCCCTGGTTTACTTGTAACGACTGGGTACGCACCGCCCTGAGCGAAGCCGGGGTGCGAGCGCCGGTATGGTCGCCGTTTGACGTCGCAGTGTTCTTTCAGCTCCGACGTATCGGAAGCTAGTCAGCTGGGCGGAACGTAACCCTGCGCGACATCCGCGCCTTCGCCGAAAAAGTGCTTTTCCATTTGAGTCAGCAAATATTTTCGCGCGCGCGTGTCGGCAAGATTCAAACGATTTTCATTAACGAGCATCGTCTGGTGCTTCAACCAGCCGGCCCAGGCTTCTTTCGACACGTTTTCCCAGAGACGTTTACCGAGATCTCCGGGGACCGGAGGGAAGTCGAGGCCTTCGGCCTCGCGTCCCAGCTTTACGCAATTAACCATTCGCGCCATTTTCACTCCTAGATCTGCTTGAGCAGCACTTGCGATTTGCGCTGCCAGTTGTACATGTTCTGTCGCTGCGGCGGCAGATCGTCCACCGCCGCCGGTTTGTATCCGCGCTTGATGAAAAAGTGTCCGGTGCGCGTAGTCAGAACGAAAAGTTTCGTAATTCCAGCGGCTCTCGCGCGCGCCTCGATGCGTTTCATCAAACGCTCACCGTCGCCGAAGCTTTGGTAGTCCGGATGAACCGTGAGGCCGGCTAGCTCGCCCATCTGCTCACGCGGAAACGGATACAGTGCGGCGCAGCCAAAAATGAACCCGTCATGTTCGAGCACTACGAACCGGTCGATCTCGCGTTCGATCAACTCGCGCGGACGCTTGACCAGCGTGCCTTCGGCTTCGAGTGGTTCGATCAACTTGATGATGCCCCCCACGTCGTCGGCTGTCGCATCGCGCAGCTGTTCAAGATCTTCGGCGGCGACCATCGTGCCGACGCCTTCATGGGTGAAGAGCTCGGCGAGCACGCTGCCATCCAGCGCAAAGGAAAGGATGTGCGCGCGAGCAACGCCACCCTTAAGGGCCTTGATGGCATAGCGGAGATTAAATGCCGCATCCGGCTTGACCTCGCCGGTCGCCAGCAGTGCCTCCGCCGATTGCACGGTCAGCTCGCTGCGCAATCTGCCATCGGCACCGCGTACACCGTCGGTCTCGGTAAGCAGGATCAATTTGTCGGCTTTGAGCGCGGTCGCAACTGCGCACGCCGTGTCCTCCATCGTCAAGTTGAACGCTTCGCCAGTGGGTGAGAATCCGAGCGGCGACAACAGCACGATTGCGCCGTTGCTTAGCGTGAATCGCAACGCGTCGGAGTCGACTTTGCGCACGACGCCGGTCAACTGATAGTCGACCCCGTCGATGACGCCGAGAGGACGTGCCGTGACGAAATTGCCGCTCACCACGCGCACCTTCGAGTGCGCCATTGGAGTCGATGGCAAGCCTTGAGAGAACGCCGCTTCGATGTCGAGCCGGATTTCGCCCGATGCCTCCTTCGCGCATTCGAGTGCGGGCGCATCGGTGACGCGGACATCGTTGGCAAACCGCGCCTCGACACCTTTGAGCGCAAGTTGTGCCTGCACCTGCGGCCGCGAGCCGTGCACGACCAGAAGACGAATCCCCATCGCGTTAAGCAGCGATAAATCCTGAACCAGTGCGATCAGCGCGCCTGCTTCGATCAAGCCCCCGGCAAAACCCACAACAAATGTGCGACCTCGGTGCGCATGAACATAGGGTGCAACATCACGCAGCCACGTCACAAATCGTGCATGGTCAACTGCGGATGCCGTAACCGACGTAATCGGCTCGGCGGGAACTGCGTCATTCATTCGCAAAAGTATACTGACCGCTTCCACGTGCGCGTCGCTCCGTTGCCTGCAATCAGCTTTCCGGAAGACTTACCGGTTTCCGGTGCACGCCACGAGATTGCGCGCGCGATCGAAGCGCATCAGGTTGTGATCGTCAGCGGTCAGACGGGATCCGGCAAAACCACTCAGCTACCGAAGATCTGCCTGTCGATGGGGCGCGGTTGTGATCGGCTGATCGGGCACACGCAGCCACGTCGCATTGCCGCGTCCAGCATTGCGCGACGCATTGCGCACGAGCTTGGCAGCGCACCGGGCGAAGTCGTGGGTTACAAGGTCCGGTTCAGCGATCAGACGCGGCCTGGCGCGTCGATCAAGTTGATGACTGACGGCATCCTGCTCGCGGAAACGCAGAGCGATCCTCTTCTGCGTGCGTATGACACGCTGATCATCGATGAAGCTCACGAGCGCTCGCTGAACATTGACTTTCTGCTCGGCTATATCAAGCAGCTGGTACACGGGCCCGTTAACCGACGCCCCGATCTGAAGGTCATCATCACCTCGGCGACCATTGACGCTGAGCGTTTCTCAAACCATTTCGGCGGTTCGAGTGGCCCCGCGCCTGTCATCGAAGTATCCGGCTGGCTCTATCCGGTCGAGGTGCGCTATCGGCCGCTAATTGACGCGGACCGCGCCGATGACGTCGACGATCGAACGCTGATGGAGGCGATTGTCGATGCTGCGGACGAGCTGGCCGCCCTCGGGCGAGGCGACATCCTCGTGTTCCTGCCGGGTGAGCGCGAAATACGCGAGGCTGCGGAGGCGCTGCGCAAGCACCACCCCACTGGAGCGGAAATTCTGCCGTTGTATGCACGCCTCTCGGCCGAGGAGCAGGAGCGCGTCTTCAGTCCGGCGTTGCAGCGCCGCCGCATCGTGTTGGCAACCAACGTTGCCGAAACTTCGCTGACTGTTCCGGGAGTTCGTTACGTCGTCGACCCCGGTCTGGCGCGTGTCAAACGTTACTCGTATCGAAACAAGGTGGAGCAGTTGCAGATCGAGGCTATATCGCAAGCTGCCGCCAATCAACGCGCCGGTCGGTGCGGAAGAGTGGCCGATGGAGTCTGCATTCGGCTCTATTCCGAAGACGACTACTCGCGGCGTCCCCGCTTCACCGACCCGGAAGTGCAGCGCTCTTCGCTCGCCGGCGTGATCCTGCGAATGAAGTCGCTGGGGCTTGGCGACGTTGCGCAGTTTCCCTTTGTGGAGCCACCTCCAGGGCGCGCGATCGCTGATGGTTACCAGCTGTTGGCCGAGCTCAACGCGGTCGATCAGCGTAACCAGCTAACAACGATCGGCGCCGATCTTGCCAAGCTGCCGCTTGACCCCCGTGTTGCTCGCATGCTGCTCGCTGCGCGCGAGCAACAATGCTTGCGGGAGATGTTGGTCATTGCAGCGGCGCTCTCGGTGCAAGACGCGCGAGAGCGCCCGTTAGAAGCGCAGGATGCGGCCGACCAGGCGCATCGGAGCTTCAGCGATGAACGAAGCGATTTTCTGTCGCAGCTGAAGCTCTGGGCATTTCTGCAGGATCGTCTCGCGCACAAGAAATCCAATCGCAAACTGACCGACGAGCTCAAGAGCCAGTTTTTAAGTCCGCGGCGCGTTCGCGAGTGGACCGATGTTCACAATCAGTTGTGCGCAATGGCGAGCGAGCATGGCTGGCGCGTCAATTCCGCGGATGCAACGTTCGAGCAAATACATGTGGCGCTGCTTGCCGGCCTTCTGGGTAACGTCGGCCTGCGCGTTCTAGAAGCCGAGCGCGGCGTACCGCCATATGTTGGGGCGCGCGGCATCAAGTTCTTTATCTGGCCAGGCTCTGCGTTGGTCAAGAAAGCGGGGCGCTGGGTAGTTGCCGCCGAGTTGATCGAAACGTCCCGCCTGTTTGCGCGAACGGTCGCAGGCGTTGAACCGCTCTGGATCGAGCGAGTGGGCGCGCATCTGCTGCAACGGAGTCACAGCAACCCGCATTGGGAAAAAAAGCGCGCCGAAGTGGTGGCATTCGAGCGCGCAACGCTGTACGGCCTGGTGGTGTACGCGCAGAGACGAGTTGCGTTCGGCACAATTGATCCAGTGGCGGCGCGAGGCATTTTCATTCGCGAGGCGCTGGTTGCAGGCCAACTCGAATCACACGCGCGTTTTCTTAAGCACAACCTGCAGCTTATCGCGCAGATTCGCGAACTCGAGCACAAGACGCGCAGGCTCGACGTGTTGGTCGACGACGAACTGATAGCGGCATTTTATGAGCGTTTAATTCCCGCAGAAATCAACAAGGGGACTGATTTCGAACGCTGGCGCACGCTGGCGGAGCGCGCCGCTCCTCGCATGCTTTTCCTGTCTCGTGACGAAGTAATGCGGCACGAAGCTGCCGGTGTCACCACCGACCTGTTTCCCAAGGAGTTTGTGCTGCGGGGTCCGCGCGCCGAGTTGCGATTGCCGCTCGAGTATCACTTCGAGCCCGGAAGCGCACGCGACGGCGTGACACTCACCGTCCCATTGGCCGTGTTAAACCAGATCGATGCCGAGCAGTGCGAGTGGCTGGTGCCTGGGGTGTTGAAGGAAAAGGTCAGTCTGCTGCTGAAGTCTCTGCCACAGAAGTTGCGTCGTCATTGCGTGCCTCTGCCCGAATATGCGTCTGCGTTTATCGTGCGAAGAGATACGCACGGCGTCGCGTCGTTGATCGACGAGCTGCTGGAAGATATTCGCGCACAGCGCCAAGTGGCGGTCAAGCCGACGGACTTTAGGCACGAATCCTTGCCGGCCCACCTGCACATGAACTTCAAGGTGATTGACGAGCACGGGCGACAACTGGCAATGGGGCGGGATCTCGCCCAGCTGAAGGCCGAGCTCGGCCGTGAGGCGCGCCGCACGTTCCAGCGCGCCGCTGACTCCGACGCCAAGTCGATCGACGGGCTCGCTGAGCGGATTACCGACTGGAATTTCGGCGCGCTACCCGAAGTGCTCGAGATTCGGCGCGGTGGGCAGGTGCTGGTTGGCTTTCCTGCATTGGTGGATCACGTCACCTATTGTTCAGTCGATGTGTTCGACAGTCCCGAGCAGGCCGCAGCCGAGCACCACGCCGGGATGCGGCGTCTGTTTCGACTGCAGTTAAAGGAGCAGCTGAAATTCCTTCAGAAGAATCTGGAAAGCCTGCAGATGGTTCAGGTGCGAGCCTCGACGCTGGCGGCGCTTGCCAACGCCATGCCGAGCTTCGAAGATCTGCGTGAACAAATCATTGATTCGGCGATCGATCGCACCTGCATGATTGTTCCGCTGCCAGTCAACCGCACGGAGTTTGTTCAGCGCACGGACGATGCGCGCGGTCGGGTCAGTTTGATCGCGCAAGAAATCGCACGGCTGATCACACATATCGTTGACCAAGCCGCGGCGATTTCATCCCGACTGCAGTCGGTGAAGTCGTTTCCACAAGTGATTGCAGATATTGACCGGCAGCTTGCTCAACTGTTTGCGCCGCGCTTCATCGTGCGCACCCCGGTAGGGCAGCTCGCCCAATATCCGCGCTATTTAAAAGCGATTGCGGTGCGAATTGAAAAGCTGAAGGCGGACCCGACTCGTGATAGCGCTCGGATGAACGACGTTGCAATACTTCAGACGGTGTGGCAGCGAACGATCAAAGAGCGTCGCGGCGCCGAGGATCCCCGGCTCGATGAGTTTCGCTGGCTGCTGGAGGAGCTCCGGGTGTCGCTGTTCGCGCAGGAGTTGAAGACGCCGATGCCGGTCAGCGTCAAGCGACTGCAAAAAATATGGGACGCCCGCCGGTAAGTGTCGACAACCACGTTTACGTAGTCGACTTTGGATTGTCCCGGTTCGGCCCACGGCGAATACCCCGCTGCTCGTCCGGACCCTTTTCGATGGCGAAGCTGAATTCGCGAATGAGTTGCCCGTCGATATACACCCGCATCTTGTGAGCACCGATCGGATCGCCGGG
>JACCYC010000142.1 GCA_013696665.1 Burkholderiaceae bacterium
CGCAGCACATCCATCGGATGCGCCTTCTTTGTAATCTCGATGAGTTTGTAGATCTCAGCGGGCAGCTTGCGCGCAGCTTTCAGGTCGGCGTCAAAGCGAGCGAGGTCTTCTTTACCGGGCAACTCCCCGTTGAGCAGCAGGCAGCAGGTCTCCTCGAAGGTCGAGCGTTCGGCGAGATCGTGAATGGAGTACCCGCGGTAGCGAAGCTCCCCCGCACGCCCATCGATGTAGCAGACGCGCGAGCGGTCGAAGTAGACACCTGCGAGCCCGCGATGGATGTCGGTCTTCTCCGTGTCTTCGCTCATCCTTGAATCTCCGTTAACCTTCCGAAAACGCTGCGCCCAGACACGTTCTGTGAGGATGGGCATGCAACGAGCGTAAAGTAAAACCGCAGCCCTACCCAAGCGAGGATAACGATGACCGACATGAAACAGCCCAACCGTACCGTCGCCCAGGGTGTCCAGAGAATGACGCCGTCCGAGGCATTTGTCGAAACCATGGTGGCGCAAGGGGTGACCGATATCTTCGGCATCGTCGGATCTGCGTATATGGATGCGCTCGACATCTTCGCGGCGGCGGGTATCCGATTTATTCCGGTCGCGCACGAACAAGGCGCAGTGCATATGGCCGACGGCTACTCGCGCGTGTCGGGCCGTCACGGGGTGTGTATCGGCCAGAACGGCCCGGGCGTCACGAACTTCGTCACCGGCGTTGCCGCAGCGTACTGGGCGCACTCGCCGGTGGTGATCCTCACGCCCGAAACCGGCTCGATGACGGTGGGTCTGGGTGGCTTTCAGGAGACCGAGCAGCTGCCGATCTTTTCGAAGATCACGAAGTATCAAGGCCACGTGATGAACCCGAAGCGTATTGCGGAAATCACCGCGCGTTGCTTCGATCGCGCGCTGCTCGAGATGGGTCCCACGCAATTAAATATTCCCCGCGACTATTTCTACGGTGATATCGAGATCGAGATTCCGCAGCCGATTCGTATCGGTCGGGGGGCTGGTGATGAAGCGGCACTCGATGAAGCGGCGCGGATACTGGCCGACGCCAAGTTTCCAGTCATTCTTGCGGGAGGCGGCGTGATATTCGCCGACGGCATCAAGGACGCGATTGCGCTGGCCGAGCTACTGCATGCGCCGGTGGCCAACAGCTATCTGCACAACGACACATTTCCGGCGTCGCACCCGCTGTGGTGTGGCCCGCTGGGCTATCAGGGCTCAAAAGCGGCGATGAAGCTGATCAGTCAGGCCGACGTCGTGCTTGCGCTGGGCTCGCGCCTGGGTCCCTTCGGCACACTGCCGCAATACGGGCTCGATTACTGGCCGAAGAAGGCCAAGATCATCCAGATCGACATCGATGCCAAGATGCTCGGCCTGGTCAAACCGATTTCGGTAGGTATCAACGGCGACGCGAAGGCGGCTGCTGCGGCGCTTGTGCGACGCCTGCAGGGTCGGACACTCGCCTCACATCAAAACAGGGCCGAGCGCGATTCGAAGATCAAAACCGAGAAGGCGGCCTGGGAGGGCGAGCTCGACAAATGGACGCACGAAACCGATCCGTATTCGGTCGAAATCTCGAAGGAGTCGAGCCACATGCATCCGCGGCAGATGCTGCGCGAGCTCGAGCGTGCGATGCCGAAGCATGCGATGGTGTCGACCGATATCGGCAACATTTGCTCGGTCTCCAACTCGTATCTGCGTTTCGAGGAACAGCGGTCGATGCTGGCGGCGATGAGCTTCGGCAACTGCGGCTATGCGTTCCCGGTGGCGTGCGGTGCGAAGGTGGCAGCGCCCGATCGTCCGGCGATCGCCTACGTCGGCGACGGTGCATGGGGCATCAGCCTGAACGAGTTGTTGACATGTGCGCGCGAGAAGATCGGCGTGACTGTCGCGCTGTTCAACAACGGTCAGTGGGGCGCCGAGAAGAAAAACCATGTTGACTTCTACTCGCAGCGCTACCAGGGCGTCGAGCTGGAGAATCCGAGCTGGGTGGCAGTGGCGAAATCCTTCGGCTGTGAAGGAATTCTGGTGGACAAGCTATCCGACGTCGGGCCGGCGTTGCAGCAGTCGGTCAAGAATCAGACCGAGGGCAAGACGACCGTGCTCGAGCTAATGGTGACCAAGGAACTGGGCGATCCATTCCGGCGTGATGCGCTATCGAAGCCCGTGCGCCATCTGGCGAAATACAAGAACTTTGTTTGAGGAGACGATCGTGAATCGTAGACAGTCATTGCTGCGTGTCATCGGTACCGCCGCTCTCGTGCTGGCCAGCGGCTCGGCGTTTGCGCAGGCAACCGGGTATCCGGACAAGCCGATCCGCTTCGTTGTGCCGTACCCGCCCGGTGGCGGGACCGACGTCATCGCGCGTATCGTCCAAGATCGCTTGCGTGCGGCGCTGGGTCAATCGATCATCATCGACAATCGGGGTGGTGCAGGCGGCTCGATCGGTACCGAGGTGGTAGCCAGGTCAGCCCCCGACGGCTACACCGTGCTTTTCACGCTTTCATCACACACCATTAATCCCGCGATATTTCCCAAGTTGAGCTTCGACACTGCGCGCGACTTTGAACCGATCGGCATCGTATGTTCACTGCCGCAGATTCTCGTTGCGAACCCGCAGTTTTCTGCGAATACCTTGCAGCAGTTGATATCAATGGCCAAGGAAAAGCCTGGGTCGCTCGCTTACGCTTCGGTGGGCAATGGCTCGCCGGGCCATCTGGCCGGTGAGATGCTGAAGCTACGTACCGGAACTCAAATGACGCATATTCCCTATCGCGGCGGAGGTCCGGCGGTGACCGATGTGGTCAGTGGCCAGGTGCCGCTACTTTGGGTTTCGATTCCAGCGGCCGCGCAATTCGTCAAGCAGAAGCAACTGAAGGCGCTTGCCGTTTCAACGGTGAAACGCAGCGCCGCGTTTCCGGATGTGCCGACGGTGCAGGAAGCGGGTATCCCCGATTTCGAGGTTGACTCCTGGTATGCGATGTTCGTGCCGGCCAAGACGCCACGCGTTATCGTCGACCGGCTCAACGCCGCACTGAATACCGTGCTGAAAGAGCCGGAGATTCGCGAGAAATTACTCGCACAAGGCAGCGAAGCAGTTGGCGGCACATCCGAACAACTCGGTGCGGTCGTTAATGCCGAGCTGCCTAAGTGGGCGAAGCTTGTTAAAGATGCTGGCATCAAGGCCGATTAATTTGGCGCCCGATTCAAGAGGTTTGAGCGCCACGGCTTCGGTCGTAGCATCGCTCGTAGAACGTGCTCGCACCGCACAGGCGGTCGCGAATGCGTATGACCAGGCAAAGGTCGATGAACTGGTCGCCGCTGCGGGCTGGGCGATCATCGAGCCCGCGCGCAATCGCGAGCTTGCGGAGCTCGCGGTATCCGTTACCGGAATCGGAAATGTCGACGACAAAATCCGAAAGAATCATCGCAAGACGCTTGGATTGCTGCGCGATCTGCAAGGCGCGAGCAGCGTCGGCGTGATTGCGAAAGATGAAGCGCGCGGAATTGTCGAAATCGCGCGCCCGGTCGGGGTGGTCGCAGCGATCACGCCATCGACCAACCCGGCAGCAACGCCCGCCAACAAGATCATCAATGCGTTGAAGGGTCGCAATGCCGCCATCGTTGCCCCGTCCCCGAAAGGGTGGTCCACCTGCGCACGGCTTATCGAGCTCATCCACCAACAGTTCGATCGAATCGGCGCGCCGCATGATCTGGTGCAGTTGCTGCCATCGCCGGTCACGAAGGATTCGACATTTGAGCTGATGCGCCTGGCCGATCTGGTCGTCGCGACAGGCTCGCAGGCGAATGTACGAGCGGCGTACGCGAGCGGCACGCCGGCCTTCGGTGTCGGCGCGGGTAACGTCGCGGCCATTGTTGACGAAACGGCAGACCTGGCGGCCGCGGCCGAAATGATTGTCCGCTCGAAGACGTTCGACAACGCGACCAGTTGTTCGTCAGAGAACAGCGTCGTGCTGCTCGATGCGATCTACGAGCCTGCGCTCGATGCGCTGAAGGCGCACGGCGCGATATTGGTGCCAGCCGATGGCAGGGCTCGGCTGCAACAGACAATGTGGCGCGACGGCAAGCTTTCATCGCGCATCATCGGTCAGACAGCGACGGTGATCGCGGAGCGCGCTGGCTTTGCGGCCATTGCCGCGCAAAGGCCGAGCGTGCTGATGGTCGAAGAAAAGGGCGTTGGTCCAGAGCATCTGTTCTCCGGTGAGAAGCTAAGCCCCGTGTTGACTGTCTATCGGGCCCGCGATTTCGAGCACGCCATGCAGATAGTCGAGCGCATCTACGCATATATCGGCGCCGGACATTCGGTGGGCCTGCACACTGCGCACAACGAGCGGGGGCTCGTTCTGGGCCTGCAGCTGCCCGTCTCGCGAGTCATCGTCAACCAGGTGCACTCGGTTGCAACCGGTGGCAGCTTCGACAACGGCCTGCCGTTTTCATTGTCGATGGGTTGCGGCACGTGGGGACGCAACAATTTCTCCGACAGCATGAACTACCGGCACTACCTGAACATCACCCGCGTGTCGACGAAAATTGCCGAGCGTGTGCCGACCGAGGACGAGATTTTCGGCGCCTATTTCGCGCGCCATGGCCGCGCCTGAAGTAGGGGCATCGCGCACGATGCGCACCGTCCGCCAGTTGATCGATGCGCGCGCAATCAACGACCCGGACGCCGCCTACTTCATCGCGCCTCACACCGGGCAATCACTGACGTTTGAACAGCTGCGCGAGTCGTGCGTCGCAATGGGCATGATGCTCGCCGCGCGCGGTGCGCAGCCGGGCGACCATGTGTCGTTCGTTCTCGGCAATGGAATGCAAACTGTGCGCATGCTGCTCGGTGCGATGTATGGTGGCTATTGCGTGCATCCGGTGAATTTGTTGTCGCAACCGGAGCAGATGCGATACGTGCTCGAGCACGCGGATTCGAAAATCGTTTTCACGGCGCCCGATTGGTTGGCCCGCGTACAGGATGTGGCGGCCACGATTGCGCGACCGATGGACGTCATAGCAGTTGACGCGGATGGCGCAGCGTTGCCCGACGAATACGTGCTGCCCGGCGAAGACGCGCTGTCGGACTCGCGCGCACTGGCGGCCGATCCATCGCCCGACGCGCTCGCTCTGCTGATGTATACCTCCGGCACCACGGGCAAGCCCAAGGGTGTGATGTTGACCCAGGCCAACCTCGCCGCAAACGCGCTGGCAATCAGCTGCGAGCACCGCCTGGGCAGCGGCGATCGCGTGGCAGCCGTGCTGCCGCTCTATCACATCAACGGATTTGCAGTGACGATGCTGGCGCCGCTTGCGCACGGCGGCAGCCTGGTAATGCCGCCGAAATTCTCGGCCGCCAGTTTCTGGGATCTGGCGATCGACCACCGATGCACCTGGCTCAACGTGGTTCCGACGATTGTCTCGTACTTGCTCGAAGGTGCAGCGCCCCCGCGCGAGAAGTTGTCGCGCATTCGCTTTTGCCGCTCCGCCTCGGCCGCGTTGCCGCCCGAGCATCATCGTGCATTCGAAGCGAAGTTTGGCATCACCATCATTGAGACGATGGGCCTCACCGAAACAGTCGCGCCGGCGTTTTCAAATCCGATCGACCCGCGGTTGCGCAAGATCGGCTCGGTTGGGCGTGCGTCCGGCTGCAAGGCGCAGGTGGTCGATCAGGCGGGTGCGCCGGTCCCCAACGGCAGCGTCGGCGAAATCGCGGTTTGCGGACCGCAGGTTATGCCGGGGTACTACAAGAACCCTGAGGCGACCGCGGCAGCATTTTTTCCCGAACAGTGGCTGCGCACCGGTGACCTCGGTTACCGCGATGGCGATGGCTTCTTCTTCATCACCGGCCGCATCAAGGAATTGATCATCAAGGGTGGAGAGAATATCGCTCCGCGCGAGATTGACGAGGTTTTGCTGCGCCACCCGGCGGTGCTCGACGCCGCCGCTGTCGGCATTCCAGATCGACACTATGGGCAGGACATCATGGCCTGCGTCATCGTGCGCGAGGGTCAGCACTGCACCGAGGACGAGCTGCGCGATTTTTGCGTTCGCGAGCTCGGTCGCTACAAGACGCCCAAGGTCTTCCGCTTTGTCGACGATCTGCCGCGCGGCCCTTCGGGCAAGGTGCAGCGTCTAAAGCTGGCCGAACTCGCGCCCTTCGCCGCGTAATGCGGCTTTCTTTCGATCGCCTGCCTCGTTTGCCAATAGCGCGCTGGCTGCCGGAGCTGCGTGAGCCCGGCGCGCTTCGCGCCGATGCGTTGGCGGGCCTGACGGGTGCGGTGGTCGTGCTGCCGCAGGGCGTGGCGTTCGCCACGCTAGCGGGGATGCCGCCGGAATACGGGCTGTACACAGCGATGGTGCCGTGTGTGATTGCGGCCCTGTTCGGTTCGAGTCGGCTGATGATCACAGGGCCGGCGAACGCGATCTCGTTGAGCACGATGGCGCTTATGGCGCCGATAGCGATTGCAGGTTCGCCGCACTATGTGGCGCTCGTATTGACGCTGACTTTTCTGGTCGGCGCTTTGCAACTAGCGCTAGGTCTTGCGCGCGCCGGCCGCCTGATCGATTTCGTGCCGCATTCGGTCATCGTCGGTTTCACCGCCGGCGCGGCAATCCTAATTATCAACAGCCAGATCGGACCCTTTCTTGGACTCGATCTGCCGCCTGGTAGCAGCGTTTTCGACAATGTTCGCGTGGCGCTCGAGCAGTTGCCCAACGTCAAGCCCAGCGCGCCGCTGGTCGGTCTGCTGACGATATTCGCGGTGCTGGCATGGCGGCCATTGAACCGCTGGGTTCCTGCAATGCTCGCGGGTGTCGTTATCGGCGCTGCTGCTGCATGGCTTCTCGCGCAGCAGATACCGCAATGGGGAGTGCTGCCGACGGTGCAGGAGCTGCCGGGTGCGCTGCCGCCGATATCGTTGCCGGATCTTTCGGTCGACACGCTGCGCACGCTGTTCGGTGCAACGATGGTGATGACTTTGCTCGCCCTGACTGAAGCCGTGGCGATTGCGCGCGCGGTCGCAGTCAAGTACGGCGACAAGCTCGACGGTAATCAGGAGTTCATCGGCCAGGGCCTTGCGAATCTCGCAGGCGCGTTCTTCTCTGCATATCCTTCGAGCGGCTCTTTCAACCGTTCCGGTGTCAACGTCGCATCGGGCGCGCGCACTCCGTTCGCTGCAATTTGCGCGGCGCTGTTTCTGCTCGTTGTTCTTTTTTTCGTCGCACCGCTCGCGCGCTATCTACCGTTTGCAGTGATAGCGGCGCTGCTCTTTCTCGTCGCGTGGGGATTGATCGATCGCCGCGAGATCGCGCGCATCTGGAACGAGGAGCGCACTCAGCGCTGGCCAATGATGGTGACGTTTATCGCAACAATCACGCTGTCCTTGGAGTGGGCGATCCTGCTCGGTATCACCGTGGCGTTGATCACTCAGCGCTTCAACCGATCATGATCTCGGGATTCAACAGCACCCCTTTCGGCCTCGCTGGCACAACGATCGAAGCTCGGCCACAATAAGCTCGTGGCAGACATTGAATGGAACGAAATCTGATGGACGCTAATCGCTATTCGATCCCGGAATTGGTGGCAGACGTCAAGCGCGTGTGCGCGCAATTCGATGACGAGCGCGAAATCATCAGCAAAGTCCGGCCGCTCGCGCTGCGCGCTGCCAAGTCGAAGGACAGCTGGGTCGAGGATCGGATGTATGGCGCCAACGCGACGCAGGGCTTCGGCGTTCACCTGCTCCACGAAGAGCCCGATCACTCGGTCGCAGTGCTCGCGCTCGCGTGGTTGCCGAACCGCGGCGCGCCTCCGCATGATCACGGGACATGGGCCGTCGTGGCCGGTGTCCAGGGGCCCGAGAAGAACGAGTTCTTCGAGCGAGTTGACGACCGCAGCCGGACCGGGCACGCGGAGCTCAAGAAGATCGGAGAGAAGGTATGCGGCGAAGGCGACGTGGTCGCGCTACCGAAGGGTTTGATTCACAGCGTGTGGAACGAGTCCGACTCGGTCTCGCTCTCATTGCACGTTTACGGCAAACACGTCAACCACACTGGGCGGTCGCAGTTTGATTTGCAGAAGCAAACCGAGATGCCGTTTATCGTCAAGGTGGAAAGTTAAGGACCTAGCGCCCCCTGGCACCCAACAAGAAAAGGAGGAGCTGACCTAGTTGCCAATCGCGCAGCACGCGCAACAGCCAGAGCCATCGCATGTCTCCGTACGGGTTAGCTTCGATACAACCTCATTTGCTGCGACTCAGCGCGTCAGATATCCGCCGTCCACCACGATGGTCTCGCCGGTGACATACCCAAGCACATCGGACGCCAATAATGCAACAACGTGCGCGATATCGTCAGTGGAAGCGAAGCGGCCTAATGGAATCCCGGCAAGCACTGCCTTGCGGCGCTCGGGCGTCAATAAAGAGCCTGTCATGCTGGTTTCCACCACTCCGGGCGCGATCGCGTTGACGTTGATTCCGAATGGCGCGAGTTCACGCGCAAGGCCCTTGGTCAGCGCGACAACTCCCGCCTTAGTGGTGCCATAAAGCACGTTGCCGAATGAGCCACCGCCCTTCATCGCGGAAACGGACGCAATGTTGATGATCTTGCCGTAGTGCTGCTCGACCATCGATGTCAGCGCAGCTTTGCAGCAGTAATAAACACCCGACAGATTCACGCGGCAGACGTCGTCCCAATCTTCGATCGATGAGTCGAGTATCGAGCGCGTTTTCAGAATTCCCGCGTTGTTGACAACGATGTCGATGCGCCCGCGTTCCCGCACGACTTGCTCGACCGCAGCAAACGCTTGGCTGGCGTTGCCGACATCCAACGTCAGTGGATAACTGCGTTGACCGACTTGAGCTGCGACCTTGGCGGCGGCGGCGCCGTTGCTATCGGCCACGTACACGCTGCAACCGTGCTCGGCGAGTGTGGCGGCGATTGAGGCGCCTATTCCGCCACCGGCACCGGTCACTAACGCGACCTTGTCGCCAAGTTTCAAATCCATCGCAATGACTGGTCTTCAGTGAACCGCGGCAAGCCCGAGAATCTGACGTGCCTCCGCAGCGGTCGCGGGCCGGCGGTCGTAGCGCTCGCAGGCATCGGTGATTTTGCCAACCAGCTCAGCGTTGCTCGCGGCGAGCCGGTCTGGCTCGATGCGCAGATTGTCTTCGAGCCCGGTGCGGCAATGGCCCCCTGCCTCGAGGCACCACTGATTGACCTCCCATTGATGACGGCCAATGCCGGCGGCTACCCACGTGGCGTCGGGTAACACCGCCGAAAGCTCGGAACGAAGGAAATCAAAAATCGCGCGACGCGCCGGCATCGCGTTGGGCACACCCAACACGAACTGCACGTGCGGTTTCTCTTTAAGCAATCCCTTTTTCACCAGGTTTGCGGCGCTGTACAACATCGCCAGATCGAAAACCTCGATCTCGGGCTTGATGCCGTTGTCGAGCATCGTTCGGGCGAGCCCTTCGACGAAGTCGGGCGGGTTCTCGTAGATACCCACCGGAAAGTTGACTGAGCCGGTTGCCAGTGACGCCATGTCGGGCTTCAAGTGCAGCATCGCTGCGCGCTTGCCTTGTTCGCGGCCACGACCGCCGGTGGAGAACTGCACGATCATGCCGGGGCAGTGCTTGCGCACGCCTTCCTGTACGCGACCGTATAGCTCCGGATCGGAGCCGGGCGACTCGTCCGGGTTGCGTACATGCACGTGAACTAGCGCGGCGCCTGCCTCGAACGCCTCGTGTGTCGACTCGATCTGCTGCTCGGGCGTCACCGGCACGGCAGGATTGTCTTTCCTGCGTGGCACTGCTCCGGTGATCGCGACGGTGATGATGACAGGCTCGGCTGTGCTGCTACTCATGCTGCGATTCCTCGCACTCTTGTCTGGTTGCTGATTCGCTCGGGCAGAAGCGTGGCGGCGATTTCAGTGGCAACGCTGAGCTGCTGAAGCATCGCAAGGTGCCGTCGCCAGAAATTCCATCAAACGGAATATCATGTTTCATTATTGCGCCATTTTGAATGCCTGTGCAATGATGTGAAACCATCGGTTTGTGTGGTGCCGAATGAGAACACCCACCGCGGAGACACGATTGGCTCACGAGCAACTTACCTACGACGATCTATTGCGAATCGTCGAGCTCATCAAGTCCTCGGAGCAATTTTCCGAGTTTCGTTTGAAAGTCGGCGACATTGAAGTCGAATTGCGCCGTCGCGGCGCAGGCCAGACGCAGACCCTATCGGTACCGTTGGTCGTTGCGCCGCGTGTCCAACCGGTGCCGGTGGCAAGTCAGGGTGAGCCGGCACATACGCCGCACGAGCCTCGGGCTCTTGCGACTCAGCCTGAGGGTTCGATCGTCATTTCTTCTCCGATGGTCGGAACGTTCTATCGCGCATCGGAGCCCGGCGCGCCGCCGTTCGTTGATGTGGGACAGACGGTCGAGCCCGAGACGACCGTGTGCATTGTCGAGGTGATGAAGTTGATGAGCTCGATTCCGGCGGGCGCGCACGGGACCATCGTGCAGGTGTTGGTTGACGACGCCGCACCCGTAGAAGCGGGGCAGCCACTGATCGTGCTGCAGCCGAAACCACGCGATGGCGCTTGAGCAGCGCGCGATTCGCCGCGTTCTGATTGCGAATCGTGGCGAAATCGCGGTGCGCATCATTCGCGCATGTCACGAGCTGGGACTCGAAGCGATTCAGGTCTATTCGGAAGCAGACCGCGATTCGCTTCCGGTGCAAATGGCGGACGGATCGATCTGTATCGGACCGCCGCCTTCGAGCCGCAGCTACCTGCGAAGCGACGTGCTTATCGATGCGGCGCGCACTGCAAAAGCCGACGCCATTCACCCTGGCTATGGATTTCTTTCGGAAAATGCGGCGTTCGCGCGGGCGTGTGATGAAGCGGGCATCGTGTTTATCGGTCCCTCTGCGCAGGTGATCGCGTCGATGGGCGACAAAGCGTCCGCTCGGCGCATCGCGCTCGAGGCCGGCGTCGCGGTAACTCCCGGCTCGCAGGGAACAGTCGCCAACGCTGAGGCGGCCCACGCGGCGGCATCGGAACTCGGGTATCCGGTATTGCTGAAAGCAACCGCGGGTGGTGGCGGCCGCGGCATGCGCGTCGTGCGCGACAAAGCGCAACTCGCCGCCAGTTTCGCGGACGCCGCACGCGAAGCGCAAGCGGCGTTCGGCGACGGCAGTATCTACGTCGAGAAGTTTCTGGAGCGCGTCAGACACGTCGAGATCCAGATGCTCTCCGATGGCGACACCGTCTTGCATCTCGGGGAGCGCGACTGTTCAATTCAGCGACGTAACCAGAAGCTGGTCGAAGAGAGCCCTTCACCGGCGCTGGACGACACGGTACGCACGCAGATGGGAGAAGCAGCGGTACGCGTCTGCCGGCATGTCAGCTATCACAGCGCCGGCACGATCGAATTCATCCTCGACGCAGTCAGCGGCGCGTTCTACTTCATGGAAATGAATACCCGAATTCAGGTCGAGCACCCGGTCACCGAGTTCGTCACCGGCATCGACATCCTCAAGGAGCAGATCCGCATCGCACAAGGCGAGCACTTGCGCATCGCGCAGGCGCAGGTGCGGCTCACCGGACATGCGATTGAATGCCGCATCAACGCCGAAGATCCGGTGCGCGACTTTGCGCCTGCACCGGGTCAGGTACAGGGCTTGCGCATGCCCGGAGGTCCCGGCATCCGCATCGATTCGCACATGTACGAGGGCTACCGCATTCCGCCTTACTACGATTCACTGCTGGCCAAGGTGATCGCGTGGGGTCAGGACCGCGAAGAGGCGCTCGCTCGCATGCGACGTGCTCTGTCCGAGATGAAGATTGAAGGCGTGCACACAACGATTCCATTTCACACCCGCCTGCTTGCCGACGAGCGCTTTCGTTGCAGCGATGTTCACACGCGCTTTGTGGAAGACGAACTGATGAGGAGCATATGAATAATTTATCCGCCGGCGCTAAGCGCTTCGACTTCATCGATGTCACTTTGCGTGACGCGCATCAATGCCTGTGGTCGACGCGCATGACCACCGCGATGATGACGCCGATCCTCGGTGCGATCGACCGCGCGGGTTATGCGTACATCAACATCCTAGGCGGAGCGGTGTTCGACGTGAGCGTGCGCTATCTGCAGGAAAATCCGTGGGACCGCATCGGACTGCTGTGCGATCACCTTGCCACGCCGTGCGACGCGCTGACGCGCGCGCAGAGCCTTTATACATTCGAGCTGTTTCCCGATGACATAGTCGAGTTGAACTCGCACGCGCTGGCGCGGCGCGGAATCAAAGTGCTTACGGTCTACGACGCACTGAACGACAACCGCAACATCGAGTCATCGCTGCGTTCGGGGCACGAGGCCGGGATGAAGGTCAACGCGATGATGACCTACACGGTGTCTCCGGTGCATACCGATGCGTATTACGTTGAACGCACGCGTGAGCTGGTAACACTCGCTGCCGATTTCATCTCGATCAAGGACCCCACTGGGCTGCTGACGCCCGAGCGGGGACGCACGCTTTTCCCGGCGGTCGTGCAGGCTGCCGGCAGCACTCCCGTGCAACTGCATTCGCATTGCCAATCCGCCCTCGCGCCGCAGGTCTATGAGATCGCAATAAAAAGCGGCTTCCGTTTCGGCTACACCGCCACCGAGCCGCTGGCCAACGGCGCGTCGCTGCCTTCGACCGAAGACGTTCTGGCGCGGGCGCGCCGGCTCGGCCTCGCGACGTCGATGAATGACGAAGCGCTGGCCGAAGTGGCGAGCTACTTCCATTGGGTAAGCGAGCGAGAGAGCAAGCCGCGCGGGCAGATCGCTACTTACAGCGCTGATCTGTACGAGCATCAGATTCCCGGCGGGATGATCTCGAATCTGCGCTCCCAGCTCGACACGATGAAACTAGGGCACCGTCTACCAGAGATCCTGAAGGAGGTGGCGCGCGTACGGCACGACCTCGGCTATCCGATCCTCGTCAGCCCGTTCGCGCAGTACATCGTTACGCAGGCGACAATTAATGTGGTGCAGGGCGAGCGCTACAAAACAATCCCCGACGAGATACGAAAGTACGCCAGAGGTTATTACGGCCGCCTCGCCGCAGAGCCGTCGCCAGAATTCCTAGAGCGGGCGAACATCGATCCCTCTGAGTACGTGACCGAGGCGCCGGCGGCTCACCTCGAGCCCGCGATTCCGCGGCTGCGTGCCGAGCTCGGCTCTGCCGCGACGGATGAAGACGTGCTGCTCGCTGCTTTCTACGATCGCAAGCTCATCGAGCCGCTGCGCAATCCCGCTCCCGAATGCCGCTTTCGCACAACACCGCTGACGGAGCTGGTCGACTTTATCGCGAATCGTTCGGACATCGAGTACGCGCGCGTGCGATTCGCCGGCACGGACATGACGATCGCAGCTTAGCGTGCAATCGATTTTCAGCGTTGACTACGTCACGCTGATCCTTGCCGGCGTGATCCCCTGCGTCGCCGGTGTCGTGCGCGGTATTACCGGCTTCGGCGGCGCAATGGTGATGGCACCGCCGCTCGCGCTGCTGCTCGGCCCGCTTGCGGTGCCCGTCATCCTGGTGCTGGAGTCGGTCGCCGCCGCACCGATGCTCGTGCAGACGCGGCATCGCGTGCAGTGGAACGTGATTGGCGCCATCATTCTTGCCGCCTGTGTCACGGTGCCTCTAGGAGTGCTGGCGCTGATCGCAGTCGATCCCACAATCATCCGTCATGCGATTGCGATTACGGTGATCGTGTTTGCACTCGTGCTGTTGCGCGGCTGGCGTTACGCGGGCGTCCCCGGCTGGCAACGTCAGTGGGACGCGGTACTGTGAGCGGCGCCATGCCCGGTGCAACGAGTATCGGCGGACCGCCGGTGATCCTTTATCTGCTTTCGGGCCCCGATCCGATCGAGACCACGCGCGCGAACCTGACGCTTTACGTCGCGGTGACATCGCTGATCGGCGTTGCCATACTGTGGCAGCAAGGCGTTTTTGATGCTCGGGCCGGCTGGACGTCGGTATTACTCACGCTGCCGTACTACCTTGGACTCCTGTTCGGCCTACGGTTATTCCCGCGCTTCAGCGACACGCGCTTCCGGCAATTCACGTTGACGTTGTTAATCGTCGTCTCGACCGGCATCCTGCTCGCGTGATTGTGCAGAGACAGTCGCGCGCTGCGACTGCGCGTGATAGTGAGCTAACCGCACGCACGAGTGTAGGATTCAAAATCTGCTTTGCATGCTGATAGGAGCAGCACAGGGAGACCACGATGGGCCACGCCAAATGAAGCTCTCGGACGCGGTCTTTGATGCAAAGGCATGATGCAGTTCATGGTGCTGCAGCTGCTGGTGCTTGCGTGGGCATCGTCTTCCCGCAGCTTGCGCTATGGTGCCGAGCAGCTTTTACGGTGTGATTTGATGATTCAATACCTGAAGAGGGCGGCGAAGACGCCCGAGACCGAATCCGGAGAAGCTAGGCGCGTCGTCGACGAGATGTTGGCGAATATCGCTGTGCGTGGCGAAGAGGCAGTGCGCGAATACGCGCGCACGCTGGACCGCTGGACCGGCGAAATCGTGATGAGCGCCGATGCAATCGAACTCCGCATTGCGGACATTGACGGCGGCATCAAGCGCGATATCGAGTTTGCAACCGCGCAGGTGCGCCGCTTCGCGCACGCGCAGCGCGAGTCTATGCACGAGTTTGCGACCGAGGTGCATCCGGGGTTAAGCGCGGGCCAGCGGCTGATTCCGTGCAACGTCGCCGGCTGTTATGTGCCAACCGGTCGCTACGCGCACATTGCATCGGCGTACATGACGGTGGCCACCGCCAAAGCCGCCGGAGTGCCGACGGTGATTGCATGCTCGACACCGTACAAAGGCGAAGGCATTCATCCGCACGTGTTATATGCGATGAAGGTCGCGGGGGCTGACATCATTATGACGCTGGGCGGCGTGCAGGCGATCGCGACGCTTGCCCACGGGTTGTTTACCGGCAAGCCAGCCGACATCATCGTCGGCCCGGGCAACAAGTACGTAGCAGAGGCGAAGCGCGCACTGTTCGGACAGGTCGGCATCGATGTGTTTGCCGGGCCGTCCGAAGTTGCGGTGATTGCCGACGACTCAGCCGACGCCGCGATGGTTGCCAGCGATCTTGTCGGCCAAGCGGAGCATGGCCACGAGTCTCCCGCTTGGCTACTCACGACATCGCGCTCGCTGGCCGAAGCGGTGTTGCGGCACGTGCCACTGCTGATCGATGCGTTGCCCGCAACGGCGCGCGACGCCGCCGGCGCCGCGTGGCGCGACTATGGCGAAGTCCTCGTGTGTGGCAATCGCGAAGAGGTCGTGCAGGTGTCCGATCGCTACGCGCCGGAACATCTCGAAGTGCACGCAAACGATCTCGATTGGTGGCTCGAGCACCTGACGTGCTACGGCTCGCTTTTCCTTGGCGAGGAGACGACGGTTGCGTTTGGCGACAAAGCGTCGGGTCCGAATCACGTGTTGCCCACGCGCGGCGCGGCGCGCTATTCGGGCGGCCTGTCGGTACACAAGTTCATCAAGACCGTTACTTGGCAGCGCATGACTCGCGCGGCGAATCACATAATCGCGCCGACCACGGCGCGGATTTCTCGGCTTGAAGGAATGGAGGCACACGCGCGCACCGCCGATGACCGCCTCGCAAAGTATTTCCCGCGTGATCGCTTCGAGCTCGGCGAACCCGTACGCAATTGACCGCGTCTCTATTTGATCTTAATGGTCAAGTGGCGCTGGTTACCGGCGCCAGCTCGGGCATCGGCCGCGAGATCGCGCTGGCACTGGCAGAGGCGGGAGCAGCGCTGGTGCTCGTTGCTCGGCGCGCTGCGCGGCTCGCCGACACGCAGCGGCAAATTGAGGACAGTAGCGGCCGTGCGGCTGCAATTGATGTAGACCTTGTCGATCGCAAGGCGCTGCGCGCGATGTGCGAACGAGCGCCGTCTTTTTTCGGGACGCCCGACATCGTGGTCAACGCCGCCGGCGTCAACCTCCGACGGCCGATCGAGGAAGTTGGCGATGCCGACTGGGACACCACGATGGCGAGCAACCTTAGCGCGCCGTTCTTCATTGCGCAGGCGCTCGCACCGGCGATGATTGCCAAAGGCTGGGGCCGCATCATCAACATTGCTTCGCTGCAATCGCAGCGAGCGTTTCCGATGGGTGCAGCATACGGTGCGTCAAAGGGCGGTATTGCGCAACTGACGCGCGCGCAAGCCGAAGCGTGGTCCCGTTACGGAGTCAACGCGAACGCAATTGCGCCGGGTTTCTTTCCGACTGCATTGACCAAACCTATCGTGAACGATGCGACGCGCTGGCAGAAAATGGCCGACAGCACTTTCGCTGGGCGTAATGGCGAGTTGCGTGACGTTCGAGGCACCGCAGTGTTCCTCGCCAGCCGCGCGTCCAACTACGTGACCGGTCAGATCATCTTTGTCGACGGCGGATTCTCTGCGGGCTGAAGAACTGCGCTTATCTGTGGCTTCAGCGGTTGAGCGTGAATAGCGAAATCTCGGGGACGAAGCCGATGATCAGGGACACGATGATCATCGCGATCACGAACGGCAATGCGTGTCTGGCGATCGCCGTGATCGGCGTTCGTGTCAGCCCTGCCATGACGAACAAATTCAGGCCGAACGGAGGCGTGATAAATCCAAGGCCTAGCGTGGTAATCATGAAGATGCAGAAATGGATCGGATCCATCCCGATCTGCTTCGCGAGCGGAAACAGCAGCGGTCCGAGGACCACGATGTTGGGGCTCGCCTCCATGAACATTCCGGCGACCATCC
>JACCYC010000146.1 GCA_013696665.1 Burkholderiaceae bacterium
GTTCTTCGTCAATGACGGCAAGCGCCTCGCGCCCGACGCGCGCAGCCAGCGCACTGCCGCCAAAGGTCGAGCCATGGCTGCCGGGCTCGAGCAGGTCCATTACCGAATTGATCGCAACGAACGCGGAGACGGGCAGCAGACCTCCGCCGAGCGCCTTGCCGACGATCACGCCATCGGGACGGATACCTTCGTGCATGTACGCGAACCATTCACCGGTGCGGCCGAGGCCCGATTGAATCTCGTCCAGAATCAACAGCACGTTGCGCTGGTCGGCGAGATCCCGCACCGCGCGCAGGAAGCCCGCGGGTGGCAACACGATGCCAGCCTCGCCCTGGATCGGTTCGATCAGGATCGCGCACGTTTCATCGTTGACCGCGGCGCGCAGTGATTCGATGTCGCCGAAGTCGAAATGGCGAAAGCCGGGTGCGAACGGCCCAAAGTCGGCGCGATACGCCGGCTCTGTCGAGAAGCCAACGATCGTGGTCGAGCGTCCGTGAAAATTACCGTTCGCAACCACGATATTGGCGCGATCGGCCGCAATGCCTTTAACGCGATAGCCCCAACGCCGAGCGGCTTTGATAGCGGTTTCGACCGATTCGGCGCCGCCGCTTGCAGGCAGCGCTTTGGCGGGCTTGGATAAATCGGCGACTTCCACCAGCTTCGAAAGAAACGGTCCGAGTTCGGTCGAGTGGTAAGCACGCGACGTAACGGCAACTCGGTGCGCCTGCTCCGTCAGCGCCGCCACCAGTCGCGGGTGCGCGTGTCCGTGACTCACTGCAGAGTAAGCAGACATGAAATCGAGATACCGCTTTCCGTCGGCGTCCCACAGCCAGCTGCCTTCGCCGCGATCGAGCACGACCGGAATCGGGGCGTAATTGGGCGCCGCAACGCTTCTTTCGACCGCGATTGCCAGTTCAGCCTGATTGATTTTGATGTCGCTTCGCGCGTTCATTTGTCGGTCCCGTCCGTGTTCCATGAATGTAGGGACGACGCGCTAAATGCGAGGCCGAAGTAACAAGGCGGAACTGCCGAAATGGAACTGCTTTAGCCACTGGACCGCAGATTCGGCGGTTCGCGGTTGCGCGCCGCGCACGGCATCTGTCTTCGCGGCTATGGGAGCGGATAGCCGCCGAATGGCTTGATGGTCTGCAGCTCGGGCTTCGACGTGATCTTTTCCACGCCCAGGGTTGGATCATCGGTCCATGCGTTAGTCAGCTCGCGGTAATGATCCAGGTCGCGACACGCGAGGCGCAGCACGTAGTCGCACTGACCGGACACCAGAAAACACTCGACCACTTCGTCGGTAGCGCGAGCCCGTTGCTCGAAGCGCGCATGCGTCGCCTGTTTCTGGTCTCGCAGCGTTACTTCGACCACAACGGTGAGCACGCCCCCCAGCTTGCGCGGCTCGACCAGAGCCATGTACCCGGAAATGATTCCAGCGCGCTCGAGCCGGCGCACCCGTTCGAGACAAGCGCGCGGACTCAGCGCAATGCGACTCGCGAGCTCCTGATTGGTGATGCGACCGTCGAGCTGCAGCGTCTCCAGAATCTTGCGATCGATGCGGTCGAGGTCGCGCGTAGCCATGGTGGCAAGTATACGAAGCGAGTCACGCGGAGCGCGTGGCATGCTTGAGCAATGCCGATCTTTGATCCCGCAACGCTGAACCCCGGTGTGCGCCCGCGCGAGGTGCTGTCGTGGGCAGGCTACGACTTCGCGAACTCCGGCTACACCACGGTGGTCCTGACGGCGGTGTTCAACGCTTACTTCGTCAGCGTGGTGACCAATGGCGCGGATTGGGGCACGTTGGCCTGGACCGTCACTCTTGCCGTATCGAACGCCGCGGTGATGATTGCCATGCCGATGATCGGCGCCTACGCCGATCTGCACGCGCGCAAACAGTGGCTGCTGCGCCTATCTACGATCGGTTGCGTGCTCTCGACCGCAGCGCTTGCGCTGGTCGGACGCGGCGATGTCGCAATTGCCGTGATCGCCATCGTGATCTCAAATTTTTTCTTTCAGGTCGGTGTGTCGTTGATCGGCGCCTTCCTGCCGGAGATCGCTCGCCCAAGCGCGCTCGGCAAGGTGTCGGGCTGGGGCTGGAGCTTTGGTTATTTAGGAGGGCTTGCCACCTTGCTGCTTTGTTTCGGATACGTGACCTGGGCGACCGGGCAGGGTAGGCCAGCCGAGCACTACGTGCCGGTCACGATGCTGATTACAGCGGCGATCTTCGCGGTCGCAGCACTCCCGACACTGTTCATTCTGAAAGAACGTGCAGCGCCTCAGCCGCATAACAGCTTCGGCGTTGCGCGCGATCCGCTCTCCAGGCTTATTACAACGCTCTGGCACGTTGGTCGCTACCGCGACTTTGCGCGCCTGCTTCTATGTGGTGCGTTTTATCAGGCAGGCGTTGCCGTAGTGATCGCGCTGGCTGCAATTTACGCGCAGCAAGTGATGAATTTTTCGGTGCTGCAGACGATGCTGCTGGTGATCATTGTCAATATCACCGCGGCGATCGGCGCGTTTGCGTTTGGCTATGTACAGGATGCACTCGGCCACAAACGAGCTTTGGCGCTGACACTGCTGCTGTGGATCGCGATGACGATGATCGCTTCGATCGCGACAACACCCGCACTTTTCTGGGTGTCGGCGAATCTTGCAGGGCTTGCGATGGGATCGAGCCAATCGGCTGGACGCGCGATGGTTGGCGTTTTCGCTCCGCTTCCTCGCCTCGCGGAGTTTTATGGTTTATGGACTCTGTCCGTGCAGGTGGCGGCGATTGCAGGTCCGCTCACCTATGGCGCGGTTGTCTATCTGACAAATAATAATCACAGGCTGGGGATGATGATCACCGGGGCGTTCTTCGTGGTTGGACTGCTCCTGATTGCATCGATCGATATCGACCGTGGCAGGCGCGCGGCTGCTGACGATGCCGCGTAAGACAATTTCCTAGAGCGCGGCAATTCCTGCTTTCGCCACCTGCGAATCCTCGGCCGGCTTGAGGCCCGAAACCCCGATTGCACCGACGACGTACCCCTCTGCAACGATAGGCACGCCGCCCTCCAGCATGCCGTCGAGCGGTGCGGACAGGAACGCGGTGCGGCCCTGATTGATCGCGTCTTCGTACATTTTGGTCTCGCGCTTGCCGAGCGCGGCTGCGCGCGCTTTGGCCGGAGCAATCGCCGACGAGATCGGCGCAACACCGTCCAGCCGATGCAGCAGCAACAGATGCCCGCCGTCGTCGCAAACGGCGATGACGACGTTCCAATTGTTCTTCAGCGCCTCGGCTTCCGCTGCGGCGGCCATGCGCTTTGCGTCATCGAGTGTCAGCAGTGGTTTCGTCTTCATTGATCGATCGCCTAGTCAAACATGAGCAGGATGTGATGGTGAAGCTGCGACGCCCATTCGCGTAGTGCGACATGCGAGTCACGTAACGCGCCCGGCCCGGGAATCAGTTGATGCGGTGCGAATGGCCGCTGCGCGCTATAACTGGTGGGGGCTGCAATCACCACCAGCCCTGCCAGCTCGAATGCGCGCCGCGCGCGCGGCATATGCACTGCGTCGGTCACGAGCGCCACATGGGTAATCTGCTGCGGCTTCAAATCGCCTGCTGTGATCAGCGCCTGCTCGCGCGTGGTTTCGGACGCGGCATCGACCCATTTGACCGGCACGCCGAACTCGCGCGTCAGCAGTTCGCGCAGCAGGGCACCTTCCGCCGATTCGCCACCGTCGGGTTTGCCGCCGCTCACATAGACCGGTAAGCCAGTCTCGCGTGCAAGCCAGGCGCCGTAGCGCGCGCGCCGCAGCGTGAAGTCGTTCACGGTCTCGCCGCCCCATTCGGGCGAGCCGAGGTTGCGGCCGCCGCCCAGCACGACGATCGCCTGTGCGCGTTTGATTTGCTCGATCGATGCCGGTGGCGGCTCGAGCGTGCGCACCAGCGCGTTGGCAATCACCGGCATCGAAAGCGCAAGCAGCAGCAGTTGCGAGCCGGCGATCAGCACGACCCCGAGGCCTCGTCGCCGCTTCAGCATCAACACACCGAGCAGCGTCAAAGCGATCAGCGAGGTCGGCGGCAGCAGCAGGCTCGATAAGGCGTAGTTGAACGTCACGCGTGAATCGCCCTCTTGATTTGTTCGAGCGCAGTCGGATCTTCGATCGTTGTTAGGTCGCCGGGATCGCGGCCCTCGGCCAGCGCCTGGATTGATCGTCGCAACAGTTTTCCCGAACGAGTTTTTGGCAGCGCGCTGACAAAATGCACACGGGCGGGACGTGCGAGGGCTCCCAGTTGCGTTGCGACGACCTTCATCATTTCGCCTTCGTGCGCGAGCCGCTTTTCATGCGTGTCGGCCTTTGTGACGTCCTTCAGGATCGCAAACGCCATTGCCACCTGCCCCTTGAGCGGATCCACCACTCCGACAACGGCCACCTCGGCGACATTGGGGTGTGACGACAGCGACTCCTCGATCTCGCGCGTACCGAGCCGATGGCCCGAGACGTTGATGACATCATCGGTGCGACCCAGGATGAAGAAGTAGCCATCCTCGTCACGAATACCCCAGTCGAAGGTTGAATAAACGCGCTGATTGGGGACGCTGGTCCAGTAGGTGCGCTTGAATCGTTCGTCGTCGCGCCACACGGTCGTCATGCAGCCCGGCGGCAGCGGACCTTCAATCGCGACGACGCCTTTTTGCTGCGGGCTGGTGATTTCTTCACCCGTGGATTCGTTGTAGAGCTTGACGGAGTAGCCGGCGGCGGGCAGGCCGGGAGAACCGAATTTCGACGGCAGTGGCTCGATGCCGCGCGAGACACCGAGGATGGGCCAGCCGGTTTCGGTTTGCCAGTAGTTGTCGACGACGGGCTTGCCGATGCCGTCAGAAATCCAGCGCGCGGTTGACTCATCGAGTGGCTCGCCGGCGAGAAAGAGCAACCGCAAAGATGACAGATCGTATTTCTTCAGTAAAGCTGGGTCCTGTTTTTTCAGCACGCGAATTGCCGTCGGCGAAGAAAACATCGTGCTGACCTTGTACTTCTCGACAATGCTCCACCATATGCCGCCGTCAGGGCGAATCGGCAGGCCTTCGTACATCACCGTAGCCATGCCGTTGATCAAAGGGCCGTACACGATGTAGCTGTGGCCGACCACCCAGCCAATGTCGCTGGTCGAGAAATACGTTTCGCCCGGCGCGCAACAGAAGATGTCGCGCATCGACGCCGCCAGCGCCACTGCATAGCCACCGGTGTCGCGCTGCACACCCTTCGGCTTGCCGGTGGTGCCCGACGTGTACAGGATGTAGCTTGGCTCGCTCGACTCCAACCACGCGCATGGCACCTCGTCATTCATATGCGTCGCGCGCAGGGCAGCGTAATCAACATCGCGTTCCGCTACGCGTTGCATCGGGACGAGCTTGCGATCGACCAGCAGCACCTTCTGCGGGGGAAACCTGGCGAGCGTGATCGCTTCGTCAAGCAGCGGTTTGTAAGCAACAGGCTTGCCGGCACGTGACCCGGCATCGGTCGAAACAATGACTTTCGGTTGGGCATCGTCGATGCGCGTCGCCAGACTTACTGCAGCAAACCCGCCGAACACGACTGAATGAATCGCGCCGATACGCACACAAGCCAGCATCGCAAACGCAGCTTCCGGAATCATCGGCATGTAGATCAGAACGCGGTCACCGGGCGCGACACCGAGGCCTTGCAGTATTCCCGCCATGCGATTGACTTCGCGATACAGCTGCCGATACGTGTAAGTCTTTTCTTCGTTGGTTTCGGTGGAAACGTAGATCAGTGCAGACTGGTCTGCGCGTGTCGCGAGATGCCGATCGACCGCGTTATGACAAAGGTTCGTGGTACCGCCGACGAACCATTTTGTGAAAGGGGGATTGGAGTTGTCTAGCGCACGAGAGAACGGTTGATGCCAGTCGATGAGTTGTGCTTGCTCGGACCAGAAGCCGGCGGGGTCACTGAGTGACCTTGCGTGGTACTCCCTGTACGTCGTCATGCAATCCTCCGTCGGCCGGCTGCTGCAGTTCTTTCTGTTGTCGCACCAGCTTCAGCAGCGGTGCAATCTGCTCCAGCAATCTTGGCAGATGAGGCACGACTTCGGCAGCGCGTCCGGCGCGAATCAGCGCCAGCGCGAGCGTAATGTCCATCGACCCGTCTTCAGGCTTCGGATCGATCGAGCCCGGTGACGCACCGTCAGACGTTCCCAGGATGATGCGGCGCGAGCGATTCTGCTGCGCCTGCGCCGAACGCTTCTGCGCGAGTACACGCAACTCCTCGGCGCTGCGCCGAAGCTCTTCGGACAGGGTTGAGAGTCCGATGCAGGTCCACACCTCGACGCCGGGCCCGGCCGCCTCGATGTTTTCCAGCACCTTGCGCAGGCGCGCCGCGAACCGCAGCACGCCGGACAAGCCGCTCGATGGAGTCGCCACGCAAAATTCCATCCGGTCGGTACGCGTGCCGAGATCTTCGAGCCGGATCGACGCCGCTAGCGCACGGCCCACGAGCTTGATGCGCTGCTCGGTCTCGCCTTCCCACGTTTCGTTCTGCGGCATCGACAGCTCGACGCGAATGCAGATCAGCGCTACGTCGGACAGGTTGCGGCGCGCAAACGAAATGAGTTTCTCAACCTGCTTGTCGAAAAACGGCTGGTTCAGCAGCTCGGTGTCCGAATCGACGGTGCGCGCCGATTCGAGCGTTGCCTGGCTTTCTGCCAACATCTCGCGCGTTGTCGACAACCGCACGAGGACTTCCATCCTGGCTAGCAGCTCTGCTGCGCCGACACCCTTCAGAATGAAATCGGTCGCACCCAGTGATGCGGCGCGCTCTCGTTCAACGCTTTCTTCCTCGCCCGAAATAATGACCATCGGCAGCTCGCGAATGCGCTGAACCTTTGAGCTCCGCACGCGATTGAGCAATTCGAAGCCGTCGACTTTCGGCATCGTCAGATCGCTGATCACGACGCGAATCGACGAATCGAGCAGGATTGCCTGCCATGCAGCCTCACCATCGCTGACTTCGCGCATCTCGAAGCGATCTCGCAGATGCTGCGCAATAGACGCCCGCACGATGCGTGAGTCGTCGCAGATCAGGACGCGTGGCTTCGGAGGGACCGCTGCAGTGACGGCGGTGCCGCTGGCTTTCGGTGTTTCCTTGGAGGGGTCGATCGGCACTGCGTTCTCGGTTGGCCAACAACCGCTGTCAGCGGCGAGCTTCGCAATTTAACCGAAATGGTGCACCTAAGCGGTGAAGTTCACTGCCCTTTTGCGCCTTTTCTCCTCTTTTACGCTATCTGCGCCGATCGGTGATCTTCGCGGAAGCGCTCGACGCGGCCGCGCCGGTGCGGCGATTTACACGTGGCTTCCGGCGCTCGCCAACGTGCGGATCTCGTCGTCGCTTAATAGCGGACCGTCGAGCGTCACCCGCCTTTCCTGCGTCTCGGACGTCCGGTAGCGCGCAATGACCGGCTTCAGTTCGGCCTTCACGTGCGCGTTGCTGTAACCGTTGAATAGGTGGCCCGCAAGGCCACGCTTGAGATCGCTAGTGTTCAGAAACCAATCAGCGATTGGGAAGGTGAGGTTCATGTTGACGTGCATCATGATCCCCATGTTGTGATGCGCCGTGTGGTGGCGTCGAATTGTGTTCACGAACGGAGCATTGCGGACGAACCAGTTGTCACGTACGTGGCAGCAGAAGTGAAACGTCTCGTACACCATGTAATGGCCCATCATGCCGATAAACGCAATGTAGCCAGCATTGGGATTGATCAACACGCTTGCAATCCACCCGATCAGAACTCCGAAGATTGCAAGAACGATCAGCACGCGCCATGGAAAGAACACAATCCGAAATTCGCGAACCGTGTCAATCGTCGCATCGTTGTCAGTGAAGTATTGGTGATGCTGCCGGGTGTGGCGATCGTAGATCGCACGTAGGGCGAACACGTCAATCTTGCGATGCATGACGTACTTATGCATGCCCCATTCGATGAAGTTGCCTGCGAGCAGCACCGGCACGAGCACAAGCCACTCCCAGGTGGCAGATTGAAGCCGGCTTATGCAGTACAGGATGCCCGCGATTCCTGCCGCATACATCACGCCAATATGCAGGAGACCGCTGTAATAACGGCTGATCGCCGCTCGGTACTGTTCACGAAATTTTTGCTGCCGGTCGGTCATCATGCCGGGCCTCGTTGCCTATGCTTTGGATGGCTGATATATTAGTTGTCGATCACCAAAGTTGTCAAACCGGGGGCGCTGTGCCGGAAGCTGCTAAAGGAAATGACAAGGCAACAACTTCCGCCGCGCGCAAGAAGCGGACGCTGCAGGACATTCGCGACTCGAAAACCTCGGGCGAGAAAATGGTCTACATGTCGGTGCCTGATTACACATCGGCACGATGGGCCGAGATGGCCGGGGTGGACGTGGCGGTATTGGGCGACAGTCTGGCGATGATCGCGCATGGTCATTCGAGCACGATCCCCGCGACGATGGACATGATGGCACTGCACGCGCAAGCGGTGCGCCGCGGAGCACCGAATACTTTCATGCTGGGGTGCATGCCCTACCAGAGTTACAACACGGTCGAACGCGCCTTGACCAATGCGACGCGCTTTATGCAGGAGGGCGCGTGCGATGCGGTCAAGCCGCAGGGTGGCAAATCACAAGCGGCGATCCTGAAAGCCATGGTCGATGCTGGAATTCCAACGGCGTCGCACATCGGTATGACGCCGCACACGGTGGCGATGTTCGGCGGTTTCAAGATCCAGGGCAAAACGGCAGACGCTGCGATGAAGATTCTCGAGGACGCCTTCGCGATTCAGGACGCGGGTTGTTTCATGCTCGAGTTCGAAGCGGTGCCGGCGAAAATTGCTGCGGTTATTTCGAAGCAACTGCAGATTCCGACAATCGGCATTGGCGCTGGGGTCGGCACCGATGGGCAAATTTTGCTGTGCTACGACCTGCTCGGTGTGTTCACGGACTTCAAGCCAAAGTTCACCAAGCGCTACTCGAATCTGACAGAGGTTGCACTCAAGGGTATCTCGCAGTACATCGCCGAAGTGAAGGCGGGTACCTTTCCCGATGACGACCATAGTTACGGCGTTGACGAGAAGGAATACGACAAGTTCGTAACAATGGTCGAGCGACGCAAGCATCAATGAAACGCGCAAGTCCGCTCGAAGTCGCGCCGATTCTGTCGACGCAAAGCTTGACGGCCCGGGCGTATGCCGAGCTCGAAGAGATGATTGTCACATTGCAGCTCGCTCCCGGATCTTCTGTATCAGAGGCGGAGCTATCGAGCCACCTCGGTATCGGCCGTACTCCCATCCGCGAGGCGTTGCAGCGACTTGCGCGTGAGCGGCTGGTAATCATCTTGCCGCGGCGCGGCGTGATGGTGTCGGAGATCAACGTTGGGCGCCAGCTTCAATTGCACGAAGTGCGGCGCGAACTTGAACGGCTGATCGCGCGTACCGCGGCGCGACGGGCAACCGATGTGCAGCGCACCCGGTTCCGTGAAATCGCGCGCGATTTCGAAAAATCGGCGCGCATCAACGACGACGTCTCGTTCATGCGTACCGATCGTGAATTCAATTTACTGTGCTTAAGCGCGGCGCGTAACGAGTTCGCCTCCGGTGCGATGAGCCTGATGCATGGCTTATCGCGGCGCTTCTGGTATCACCATTACAAGCAGGCGGCGGATATGCCACTCACGGCAAAGCTGCACGCCGGCATCGCGCGCGCGATCGCAGATAGCGATGAAGAACGTGCGGCGCATGCGAGCGACGAATTGCTTGACGTGATCGAGAAGTTCACCCGCGACACGCTGAGCTCCGAGTAAAACGATGATTGGCGGAACCGACCGGCGCAAGAGCTTGCGGATTGATACCGACGTCCTCGTAGCCGGCGGTGGCGCGGCCGGTGTCGCAGCAGCGGTGACGGCTGCACGACAGGGTCTGAAGGTTGTGCTGGTCGAGCGCTACGGGTTCTGTGGCGGTGGCGCGGTGGCTGGAATGTCGGGTACGGTTTGCGGATTGTATGAAGCCACCGATCGTGCGGACCTGCCGCCGCGTCAGGTTGTGTTTGGTTTCGCCGATGAATTCGTGCACCTGCTTGAATCGCGTGGTGGGCTCACGCCGCCGATGCGCTACGGAAAGACGTGGACTCGCGTGCACGACCCGCTGATGTGGCGCGAGGCGGCCGACCATCTGCTGCGGGAAGCGGGTGTCCGTGTGCTCTTCCACACCATGGTGACGGGCGCGCTACTCGATGGCGATCGCGTGACGGGTGCGGTGGCGTGGTCTAAGGAAGGTCCGGTGCAAATCCGCGCCAAGCTCACTATCGACGCGAGCGGTGACGCGGATTTGATCGCGATGGCGGGCTTTGAGTCCTTCATCGGCGATGGCAAAGATGCAATGAGCGGCCATGTGCAGAACCCGACGATGATCTTCCGCATGGGTGGCGTCGACACTTCGCGCTTTATTGCGACTTACGGCGAGAACACGATCCTGCCCGAGCAGGTATCGGAGCTTCTGCGTCGTCATCACGGCCACGGTTACTTCCTGCCGCGTTCCAAGATCTGGTTGTTCCCGACCACCCGCCCAAATGAGTTGCTGTGCAACTGCACCCGCGTTGTCGGCCCTGACGGACGCGAATTGAACACGCTGAGCGCGCGAGACTTTACGGATGCCGAGTTCGAAGGGCGCGTGCAGGTGCGTGAGTACGCGCGCTTCTTTCGCGACCATCTGGCCGGCTGCGAACGATCATTTGTTGTGGATACTGGAACCCAGGTCGGCGTTCGGCAGACGCGGCAGGCGCGTGGCGTAGCGACGCTGGCCAACGCCGACATTCTCGCGGGCCGCAAGTTTGCGGACGGTATCGCACGCTCGCCGTGGCCGATCGAACTGCACGCGGGTGCTAAGCCTCGCGTCGAGTGGTTGCTCGAAGACTGGTACGAGATTCCGTTCGGATGTTTCGTGCCGATTTGTGGCGATGGCCTGCTGATTGCAGGCCGATGTCTGTCCGCACAACACGAAGCCGTAGCGTCGGCCCGCGTGACCGCGCAATGTTTTTCCTATGGCCAGGCGGTCGGGCACGCCGTGGCAATGTGTATAGAGTCCAGCGTTGAACCGCGCGTAATACCCGGCGCCGCAGTACGTGAAGTTCTTAACCGAAACGGTGCGCGGCTCGACGCAGAAGCCGCCATTGCCTGAAAGGAGTCCATGAAAGCTGAATCGAATGTTGCCGAGCGGCAGGATCAAACCGAAACTCGCGAGCGCAGGCACCAGCCGGCGGAATACGTACATCGCGACGAGCGCGAATGGGAAACCATCCGATGGCCCGGGCAGACCGGCAAGATGCTCTTTCACCCGCGACCCGAGCGGCCCACCGAACCGAATGCTGGCATCGTCCGCTATGAAGCCGGCGGCCATCATCCGCTACACAATCACGAGTTTGCGCAGGTCTGGTACATACTCTCGGGCGAATTCCGTATTGGCGGTAAGTTGTATGGCCCTGGAACGATGGTGTTCTACTCAGACCCCCACTACGAGGACGAACTTTCCACCGAAACCGGCGGTGAAATGTTGTTCGTTCAGTACCCCGGCCCAACGACAGGTGGGCGGCCGATCTACGACGGTCGGTTCAACATGGAGGAGCGCAAGGCAATCGGCGCGGAGCGAACCGACATCTAACGTTACGTAGCTTTAATTACAACAACAGGAGACAGTCATGCAGAACAAACGCAGAACGCTGCTGAAGGCTATCGGCGGCGCCGGTGCGGCCGTTGCAGCTCAGCCTTACATGAGCTTCCCCGCAATCGCGCAGAACACACCCGTGCGGGTGGGCATTATTGCGCCAAAGTCGGGCATCGTCGGCACCATCGGTGAGTGCGGGCTGCGCGGCACCCAGTTCGCGGTCGAGCGCATCAACGCAGCGGGGGGAATTGCCGGCCGCAAGGTCGAGCTGATCGTCGAGGAAGAAACCAACCCGAAGGACTCGATCGAGCGTCTGCGCAAGCTGGTGTTGCAGGACAAGGTCGATTGCGTGCAGGGCATCGTGTCATCCGGCGTCAGTCTGGCAATGGGTGCGGTCGCCGAAGAGATGAAGGCGCTGCTTGTTTTCTGGGACGGCACGACGCAGGACGGCGTCAAGGAAACGATGCCGAATGCGCGTTATGTTTTCCGAAGCACCGATAACGAGTGCGAAGCGGTGATGGCCTCGCTGCTGGCGATCAAATACTGGAAAGGCCAATTTGCCACGGTCGCCGGGATCAACCCCGACTACTCGTACGGCCGCAACAACATGGCGGCGTTCCTGGCGCTGCTGAAAAAATTCAACGTCGATGCCAAGGTGGTCGCAGAACAATGGCCGAAAGTCGGAACGCTCGATCTGACGACACACGTCGCCGCGTTGAAGGCGGCCAAGCCGGACCTCGTCTTCTCATCGTTGCTGTTTGCCGACCTGCCGATATTCATGCGCACCGCGCACGGTGCGGGTCTGATGGATGGCAAGACCAAGTTCGTGTTTCCTGGAGCCGGGTTCCAGCACACGCTGCTGAAGAAGCAATTTACGCCCGAGGGCATGATCTTCGGCCACAACACGCTCTACTTTGCCAGCGATAACGCAAGCCCACTGCAGCGATTGTTCGTCAAGGAGTACGAGGAGAAGTACAAGGACTACCCGCATTGGGAAGCAGACCGCGCTTATTTCGCGATGCAGGTCTACAAGGCCGGTGTCGAGGCCGCTTACAAGGCGAAGAACGCATGGCCCTCGAAGGAAGACGTGATCAGCTCAATGGAAGGCGTGAAGATCGAGTCGCTCGGCGGGCCTGGCCACATGCGGAAGGACCACATTGCCGAGCAAACTTTCTATCAAGGCCTGACGACGCACAAGAATCGCTATGACTTTGCAACACTAGGGCAGGTGGACCGCATGTATTCCGATCAGTTGCAAAAGCCCCCCGGCGTAGATTTCTGGAAGTGGATCGAGACCGCGCAAATAAAGCTCTGAGCGAGCTTTGACCTCGTTCTTCGACATCCTGCTCGGCGGCGTATTCCACGCCGCCGTTCTTTTTTTGGTGGCCGCCGGGCTGCAGCTCGTGTTCGGCGTGCAGAAGATCGTCAACCTCGCGTGCGGCTCGTTCTACGCACTCGGTGCGTACTTCGGCATTACGAGTGTCAATTGGGCACTGGCGGCGGGGCTGCCGCCGTGGATGTTTCTGCCGGTGTTGATCGTCTCGGGCATCGTGCTCGGGGCGATCGGCCCCGCGATCGAAGCTTTGCTGCGCACGATCTACGCGCGCGACGAAGCGTTTCAATTGTTGCTGACGTTCGCGTTGGTGCTGATGTTTCAGGATGTGCTGCGCTTTTTCTGGGGACCGAACCCGCAGCAGCTCAGCAACCTGGTGACTGAATACGGTCGGTTATCGATCGGCACGTTTTCGGTGTCAACCTACAACTTGCTGGTGATCGCCGCGAGCATTTTGATCGCGGTCGGTATCGGTGCGTTTCTGCAGCGCACGCGCTTCGGCCGCATCCTTCGCGCGACCGCCGAGAACCGTGAGATGAGCCAGGCGCTAGGCGTCAATGTGCGCTGGATGTACACCAGCGTGTTCACGCTGGGCACGATTCTCGGCACCGTCGGAGGTGCGTTGGTGGTTCCGACCGCAGCGGCGTCGCTCGACATGCCGGTCGAACTCGTGGTCGAAGCGTTCGCGGTCGTCGTGATCGGCGGCCTTGGCAGCATGCGCGGCGCGTTGGTCGGCGCGCTGATCGTCGGCCTGATGCGCGCCGCGGCAATCACGTTTTATGCGGAGCTCGAGATTCTGGCGATCTATCTGGTCGTGATCATCGTGCTGATCGCGCGGCCGGCCGGCTTGTTTGGAAAGCCGATTGAATGAGCGCCACCGGCCTGAGCGCGGAAGCAGCAAACGGAAAGCAGTCGGGCGCCAGCCGATTGCGGCGACACACCGCGCTTCTCGTGATTGTGATGGCTGCGTTGATCGTGCTGGCATTGTTCCCCAGCTTTGCGCAACCGTATTACGTCACGCTGGTCTTGCCGGCGTTTGCGTACGCGATTGCGCTGCTCGGCTTCAACCTGCTGTTTGGCTACACCGGCCTCTTGTCGTTTGGTCATGCGCTGTTCGTTGCGCTGGGTGCGTATGGCGCAGCAGTCCTCACTAGCAAGCTCGGTATCAAGAGCTTCGAATTAATTCTTCTTGCGTCCGGGTTGGCAGCAGTCGTAGTGGCGATTCCGGTCGGTCTGCTCGCGGTGCGTTATGTCCGGATTTTCTTTGGCATCCTGACGCTCGCGTTTGGCATGCTGTTCCATTCCTTCCTGTTCAAGTTCTACAACATCACCGGCGGTGACACCGGCATTCGCGTGTTGCGTCCCGCGTTGTTCGGAAACGAGTTCAGCGATCTGGACAAGACCGCGTTCCTGATCGGGCCGTTTTATTACTACTGCCTGGTGCTGCTGGTCGTGCTGGGATTCGTAATGTGGCGCATCGTGCATTCGCCGTTTGGTCTCCATCTGACCGCGATTCGAGAGAACTCGCGCAAAGCCGAATATCTCGGCGTTCGCGTGCGCATGTTTCGGCTTGCCGCCTTTTTGATCTCTGCGTTCTACTGCGCAATCGGGGGAGTGATTCTCGCGATCAACACCGGGCAGGCCGATCCTGAGACTGCTTACTGGACGCATTCGGGCGAGTTGGTGTTCATGACGGTGCTGGGCGGCTTCGCAAATTTCTTCGGACCGCTGGTGGGCGCGTTCGTGTTCATTTTTCTCAAATCCGAGTTGATGTCGCTGACGCAGTACTGGCGCTTCTTCCTCGGCGTCACGCTGGCGTTGATCGTGATTCTGTTTCCGCGCGGCGTGATGG
>JACCYC010000161.1 GCA_013696665.1 Burkholderiaceae bacterium
GGGGAAGACTTCTCAGGTACGAATAGAACGAAACCTGCTGAAACGTCTCCTCGTCTTCCCGACTGCGCGGGGCACCGCCCTGAAGTAATTGATCGCGAAACTGATCACGCGTCTTCAAGCCATCGACTAGGCGCTCGTTCAACGCCAAGCGCGCGATATCGCCGCCGGCCACCGTAAGGCGCTGCGGCAGATCGGCAATCGCGGAGTCAATCGCCCCTGCCGTCAGTTTTCGTGCGCGTTCGACATCGGCGGTCCAGATCGACCACACACCGGACAGAAGCAACGTGTCAGCCTCCTTTGCCTCGGGCGTGGCACCCGTGCGTGTGAACGGCTCCGAAAAGCTCTTGTAGCGCCCCGCCTGAAAAGCGTTGACCTTTACTCCAAGCTTGTCGAGCAGCGTCTTGTAGTAACCGCGCGTTGCCTCCAGACCCCGGACAGTCAACGCACCCGCCGGATGCAGATACACCTCGTTGGCGTGCGCAGCCAGGTAATACTGTGGCTGGCTATAACTTTCCCCCCACGCGTAAACCGGTTTCCCGCTTGCCTTGAATCGCTCAATGGCGGCACCTACCTCGCGCAAAGTTGCAGTGCCCGCTCCGCGCATGTCATCCAATACCAGCACTGCGCGCGTGATGTGTGCATCTTTGGCGGCGGCGTCGAGCGCCTGCGATACGTCGCGCACACGGGTCTCAAATCGTTGTTCGCCCAGCGCCTCGGCAACTGCGGCCTCGCGCGGTCCGATGGTGTACTCCTCGACAATGTCGCCTTGCAGGTTGACCACCAACGAAGTATTGGGTGCAACCACAACCGGGCCGTCACTCGCGAGCCAGGCAAGCAGCAGAATTCCGACAATCGCCAGGAACAGAAGATTGAAAATCAACTGGCGCGCAAAGTTCAGCGCGCGCCATAGGCCCGCAAAGAAGCGACGAATCAGTCCCGGACGAGCAACGACCATTGAGGTTCCCATCAGTGCGACTTGATCATAGTGCCCACACCCTGGTCGGTGAGAATTTCAAGCAGCAGGCAATGGTCAACCCTGCCGTCGATGATGTGAACCGAGTTGACGCCGCTCTTTGCAGCATCGAGCGCGGACGACAACTTCGGCAGCATGCCGCCGGAAATCGTGCCATCGGCAAACAAATCGTCGATTTGCCGCGCAGAAAGCCCGGTCAGCAATCTGCCGGCTTTGTCGAGCACGCCCGGCGTATTCGTCAACATCACGAGCTTCTCCGCTTTCAGAATCTCCGCAATCTTGCCCGCAACGACGTCGGCGTTGATGTTGTAGGTCAGATTGTCTTCACCGAAGCCGATCGGCGATATGACCGGAATGAATGCATCGTCCTGCAACGCTTTGACGACCGCCGGGTTGATCGCCTCGATCTCGCCGACATGCCCGATGTCGTAACTCTTCGTGGCGTCAGCGATGTCGAGCATGCGCAGCTTGCGCGCCCGAATCAGCCCGCCGTCCTTGCCGGTCAACCCGACCGCCTGACCGCCGAAGCGGTTGATCAACGTGACCAGCTCTCCCTGTATCTCGCCCGCCAGCACCCACTCCACAACTTCCATCGTCTCGGCATCGGTCACTCGCATGCCCTGCACGAACGTTGATTTTTTTCCAACCCGCTCGAGTGCTTCGTCGATCTGCGGACCGCCACCGTGCACCACCACGGGATTCATCCCGACCAGCTTCAGCAGAACGACGTCGTGCGCGAAGGCTTCCTTGAGGTTCTGATCGATCATCGCGTTGCCACCATATTTGATGACGATCGTCTTGCCGTGAAAGCGCCGAATGTACGGCAGGGCCTCGGACAGAATTTCGGCTTTTAACTGCGGCGCAATAGGCGCGGCGTCGACTACGGCAGGGTGAGTTAACGCAGCATCCATCGGCGCGCGAATCTTACACGCGCATATCGGCAAACTCTAAAGCGCGCGAGCGCGAACCTCGATCTCAACCGGCTGCGTCAACAGTTTTTTTTCGCGTGTCTCAATGCGTAAATCAACTTTGATCCTCTCGCCCGCAGTCAGCTCGCGCTTCAGATCCATCAGCATCATGTGATAGCCGCCCGATTTCAATTCAATCGTCTTGCCGGGCGGCAGGTCCAACGCACGAAGCGGACGCATCAGCATCACGTTGCCATCCATCGCCATTTCGTGAATTTCGACGACACCGGC